>NZ_BAAAXZ010000090.1:0-29416 GCF_039535865.1 Streptomyces thioluteus | reverse complement strand
CACCTCCGGATTCCCCAACCTCTTCATGGTCCTCGGCCCCAACAGCGCCTTCACCAACCTGCCGCCCGGCATCGAGGCCCACGTCGAGTGGATCGCGGAGCTCGTCAGGGCGGTGGAGAACGGCGGACACTCCTCGATCGAGGCCACCCGGGAGGCGGAGGACGGCTGGACGGAGACCTGCCGCGAGATCGCCGAGCAGACCCTCTTCGCGAAGATCGACTCCTGGATCTTCGGGGCCAACATCCCCGGCAAGGAGAAGCGGGTCCTCTTCTACTTCGGCGGGCTCGGCGCCTACCGCCAGAAGCTGCGCGAGGTCGCCGCTGCCGACTACGACGGCTTCCGGCTGCACGGCAGCGTGGCGCTGGCCGCCGCGTGATGCCCTTCCGGTGGATCTTCACGGACGTACGGCGCCGCGCCGTCCCGTCGGCGGGGCGCCCGGCCCCGTCGCCCGGGCCGACGGTCCGCCGCCCCGCGGGGCACGGCGCGGGCGGCGGCCGCACCACGATCCGCCGGACCGGCCGTCACGGTCCTCACGCCCGTAACGGCCCGTGCGTCCCGGCCCGGCCCGCCCGGAGTGTCCCGCTCCGGCCGGGCCGGGGCCGCCGCCCGTCGCCCGCCGGAAGGAACTAGGCTCACAGCGTGCCCTCCATGAACGATCTCGTACGCCAGCACACCGCGCTCGACGACTCCGACCTCGAGTGGCTCCACCTGCTGGTCTCGGAGTGGCAGCTGCTCTCCGACCTCTCCTTCGCCGACCTCGTCCTGTGGATCCCCACCAGCGACGGCACCCGCTACGTCTCCGTCGCCCAGATGCGGCCCAACACCGGCCCCACCTCGTACCAGAACGACATGGTCGGCCACCTCGTCCCGCGCGGCCGGCGGCCCATGCTCGACGCGGCGCTCGACGAGGGCCGGATCGTCCGCGAGGGCGACCCGGAGTGGCGCGAGGAGGTGCCCGTCCGCGTCGAGTCCATCCCGGTCCGCCGCGACGGCCGGGTCCTGGGCGTGATCGCCCGCAACACCAATCTGCTCACCGTGCGCACCCCGAGCCGGCTGGAGCTCACCTACCTCCAGAGCGCCTCCGACCTCGCGCAGATGATCGCCAGCGGCGCCTTCCCCTTCCCGGGGCAACAAGTCGACATGGACGCCTCGCCGCGCGCCGGCGACGGCATGGTGCGCCTCGACGCGGACGGCGTCGTCCAGTACGCCAGTCCGAACGCCCTCTCCGCGTTCCACCGTCTCGGCCTCGCCGCCGACCTCGTCGGGCATCATCTGGGCGAGACCGCCGCTCAGTTGGCGCCCTCGCGCGCCCCGGTGGACGAGGGCCTGGCCAAGCTCGCCAGTGGCTGGGCCCCGCGCGAGTTCGAGGTGGAGGCCAATGGCGGGGTCATCCAACTGCGGGTGATCCCCCTCAAACCCAAGGGCAGCCACATCGGTTCACTGGTGCTGCTGCGCGACGTCACCGAACTGCGGCGGCGCGAGCGCGAATTGATCACCAAGGACGCGACCATCCGGGAGATCCACCACCGGGTGAAGAACAACCTCCAGACCGTGGCCGCCCTGCTGCGCCTCCAGGCCCGCAGGATCGGTTCGGCGGAGGGGCGCGAGGCGTTGGAGGAGGCCGTCCGCCGGGTGGGGTCCATCGCGATCGTCCACGAGACGCTCTCGCAGAACCTCGACGAGCGGGTGGAGTTCGACGAGATCGCCGACCGGGTGCTCGCCATGGTGGCGGAGATCTCCCCGGGCCGGGTCACCACCCGCCGCACCGGCCGCTTCGGCATCCTGGACGCCGAGGTCGCCACCCCGCTCTCCATGGTGCTGACCGAGTTGCTGCAGAACGCCCTGGAACACGGCTTCGGCCCGGGGGAGCAGGGCACCGTCGAGGTCACCGCCGTGCGCGGGGGCACCCGGGCCGACGCCCGGCTGCTGATCTCCGTCCAGGACGACGGCCGCGGACTGCCGGCGGACTTCGACCCGCACCGCGCGGGGAACCTGGGCCTCCAGATCGTCCGGACCCTGGTCGAGGGCGAGCTGGGCGGCAGGTTCGACATGGTGCCCGCCGCGGAGCGCGGCACCCGCGTGGTCCTCGACCTCCCGGTGCGCCCCGGAAAGCCCTGATTTTCAAGGCGCGGGCACAGCACTGAGCCCCGGACTCCAGGAGTCCGGGGCTCAAACGCTTCACGGTGCGATGCTTCGGGGCGCCCCCGGGAAGGGGGCACTGCGCGCTGCGGCTCGGGGGCCGAGGGGGCTCGTCAGGATGCGTCGCGTCGCGGCGGCGTCAGGCCGTCGCGTTGCGAGCCCGGTTGCGGGCGGCGCGGCGCTTCATCGCGCGGCGCTCGTCCTCGCTGAGGCCACCCCAGACGCCGGAGTCCTGGCCGGACTCGAGCGCCCACTGCAGGCACTGCTCCATGACGGGGCAGCGGCGGCAGACGGCCTTGGCTTCCTCGATCTGCAGCAGCGCAGGACCGGTGTTGCCGATGGGGAAGAACAGCTCGGGGTCTTCCTCGCGGCAAACGGCGTTGTGACGCCAGTCCATGGCTGCTCCATCTCCTCGTTATTGCGGCTACGTGGCTTGTGAATGTGAACGCTTTCACGAATCCCCCCGCAAGGGAAGGGCCGACGCCCAGCCGAAGACTGGTGCGGTCCAGAGAAAGAGAGAGGGGGTTCGGGCAATCCGGGAAGCCGAGATGAGCGGCCGTCCCGATCGCCATGAAGAGACTCGCAAACCTCGGCGGCGGATACAACCCCTTCTGGAAAGTTTTTTTTGATTCCTCGGTGTCGGCTAGGTCACAGCCGTACTTCCAGGGGGTGGAACCCAGGCTAAACGTTCGACTGGAAGGACTTTAGGCCCTGGCACTCACACAATCACACGCAGTGCACGGCGAACGCCTGTGAACGTCACGCTCGTACGCAGTCCCAGGTGGTCTCCGTCCATCTGAAACGGCAGAGGAGCCTGCGAATGCAAGGTGAACGAGTCCTGGTCATGGAGTGACACAGCGTGTCTGCCCTCGGGTCCCCGCTCCGGCGAGGAGGTCAGCAGCTGGCTGATGTAGTGGCCGGCCGTGAACGTCGACAGCTTGGTGAGTCCGAGCACGTCAAGGGCGGTGTCGAAGGACGCCTGGGGCAGCGCGTAGATCGGCCGGTTGCCGAAGTACGTCCACGGCGAGGTGTTGCAGATTATCGACATGACGAGATTCGCGAGTGGCTCCTCGCCCGGCCGTTCGAGGGTGATCGTCCCGTGCCGGCGGTTGGACTCGCCCAGGAACTGACGCATGAACTGTCGCACGTACAGGGAATGCGTCGAACGCTTGCCGCGCTCCCGCTGCTGCTCCACCCGCCCCCACCACGCCGGCGTCGAAGCCGAAGCCCGCGCAGAAGGTGAACCAGCGGCCGGGCGCCCCCTCGTCCTCGGTGCCCGGGGTGCCCCCGGCGTGGCCGAGGCCGATGGTGCGCCCGGTGCCGTCCCGCAGCGCGTCCAGCAGGGCGCCGGTCGCCTCGACGGGCTCGTTGGGCAGGCCCAGCGCGCGGGCGAAGACATTGGTGGAGCCGCCGGGGACCACGGCCAGCCGGGGCAGGCCCTCCGGGTCGGGTCCGCGGTGCAGCAGTCCGTTGACCACCTCGTTGACGGTGCCGTCGCCGCCGAGCGCCACCACCAGCTCGGTGTTCCCGCTCTCGGCGGCCGCCCGGGCCAGGTCGCGGGCGTGCCCCCGGTACTCGGTGGTGGCGACCTCCAGCTTGAGGTCGCTGGCGAGCGCGTGCACCAGGACATCGCGCGTACGGGCACTGGTGGTGGTGGCCGAAGGGTTGACCACGAGAAGCGCACGCATGCGCGCCAGCCTACCTACCTGTCGGTACACGACCCACCTCAGGTCCTCGCCGCCGGGCCCGCGGCGTCGCCGGGACCGGTGACCGGGATCGGCCTGCAGGGGCCGCACCGGGACACGGCGGGGCTACCCTGCCGTTATGAGCAGCAAGCAGTCCGCGTCGAAGTCCGCCCGGAAGAACGCCTCCCGTGAGCGCGAGCAGACCCGCGAGCAGACCCGCGGGCCCGGCAAGGCCGCCGCGGCCCCCGAGCCGGCGGGGGAGCGGCCCGCCCGGCTGACCGCCGCCGCCGTGCTCACCGGCCTGGAGGGCGCGGCCCTGGCCGCCGGCGGGGTGTACATGCTGGTGATGGGGCTGCTGGGGAAGCCGGACAGCCCCCAGCAGGCCGAGCTCGGCGGGCTCACCGTGCTCGCCCTGGCCCTGCTGCCGCTGCTCGCGGCCCGCGGGCTGTGGCAGCGCCGCCGGTGGAGCCGGGGACCCGCGCTGATCACCCAGCTCATGGCCTTCCCCGTGGCCTGGACGCTGTTCAGTACCGGCGGCGGGATGGTCGCGGCGGGCGTGCTGCTGGCCCTGGCGGCCCTGGCCACCCTGGCGCTGCTGGTGAACCCGACGGCCACCGAGGCGCTGGGCATCGGCCCGGGTGCCTCTTCCTGATCCGCTTGCCCGCTACTCCTCGACGAGCAGCCGCTCGCGCAGCTGGGCGAGGGTGCGGGCCAGCAGCCGGGAGACGTGCATCTGGGAGATGCCGACCTCCTGGGCGATCTGCGACTGTGTCATGTTGCCGAAGAACCGCAGGAGGAGGATCTTCTTCTCGCGCGGCGGCAGATCCTCCAGCAGCGGCTTGAGGGACTCGCGGTACTCGACGCCCTCCAGCGCCTCGTCCTCCGCGCCGAGGGTGTCGGCGACGGCCGGCGACTCGTCGTCGGTGTCCGGGACGTCGAGGGAGAGCGTGCTGTAGGCGTTGGCCGACTCCAGCCCCTCCAGCACCTCCTCCTCGGAGATGCTCAGGTGCTCGGCCAGCTCGTGGACCGTGGGGCGCGCGGCCGTGCCGCTGGGAGAGCTCGGCCGTGGCCGTGGTGAGCGCGAGGCGCAGCTCCTGGAGGCGGCGCGGCACGCGCACGGCCCAGCCCTTGTCCCGGAAGTGCCGCTTGATCTCGCCGACCACGGTGGGCGTGGCATAGGTGGAGAACTCCACGCCCCGGTCCGGGTCGAACCGGTCCACGGACTTGATCAGGCCGATCGTGGCGACCTGGGTCAGGTCGTCCAGCGGCTCCCCGCGGTTGCGGAACCGCCGGGCCAGGTGCTCCACCAGGGGCAGGTGCATCCGCACCAGGTGGTTGCGCAGCTCCGCGCGCTCCGGCGAACCGTCCGGGAGCGAGCGCAGCCGGATGAACAGGGCCCGCGCCCCGCTGCGGTCGTGCGGCCGCTCCTGCCGCTGCTGGTGCTGCTGCTGATCCATGTGGTCCGCCCGCTCCGGTCGGTCACTCGCCTGGTCCGGCTCCAGAGCTGCCGCGCTCCCCGGTTGGTGTCGAGCGGGCTGCTGCGGGATGGCCGGGGTACGCACTTCCCGCGACGATGCAGTACTCACGGAGCCCCCTCTTCCGTCACGGCTGCCCGGGGCCGGCGCCGCGCTTCTTGTGCAGGCTGATGCTGACCGTGCGGTCGTCCGCGACGGTGGACTCGACCTCGCCGGCCAGGGCGGAGAGCACCGTCCAGGCGAAGGTGTCGCGCTCGGGCGCGCGGCCGTCCGTGGTCGGTGCCGAGACGGTGACCCGCAGCGCGTCGCCGACCAGGCGGAAGACGCAGCTCAGCACCGAGCCGGGAACGGCCTGTTGCAGCAGGATCGCGCATGCCTCGTCAACGGCGATGCGCAGGTCCTCGATCTCGTCGAGGGTGAAGTCCAGGCGGGCCGCGAGGCCGGCTGTCGCCGTCCGCAGCACCGACAGGTAGGCACCCGCAGCGGGCAGCCGGACTTCCACGAAGTCCTGGGTCGCCCCAGGCTCGCCTGCGATGGGGGACACCCTCACCTCCAAGGTGGCACAAGCTTCTTGAGCTGTTACGGGCGTCGGCCGCGCGTCCCTCCGGGAGGAGGTGGCGCGGGCCGCCGCGGCTGTGTTTCCGGCAGCGACGCTATCGCGATCCGGGAGTCCGTGCCGCAGGCCCACGACTGTCACTCATGGTAAGCCCATGAGTACGGAAAGTGGCTAGGGGTCTGCGGTCTCAATTCGAAAGAGAAGACGCCCTGTTGGGATTTTCGTCACTCTGCGCGAGTGCCGCAAGGGCGTGGAGCGCTTCACCGGACAACCGCTGACCCGTCCACCCGTCCATGGCCTCCGCGCCGAGGGACTTGTAGAAGCGGATCGAGGGTTCGTTCCAGTCCAGCACTGACCATTCGAAACGCTGGTAGCCGCGCTCCACGCACATCCTGGCGAGCTCCGCGAGGAGGGCCCGGCCGTGACCCCCGCCGCGCGCCTCGGGGCGCACGTAGAGGTCCTCCAGGTAAATACCGTGCGTGCCCGTCCAGGTGGAGAAGTTGCGGAACCAGAGGGCGAAGCCGACCGGTTCGCCCGCGGTCTCGTCACTCTCCGCTATCAGCGCGAAAACGGCCGGATGCGCCCCGAAGAGCGCCTCGCGCAGCTGCTCCTCCGTGGCGCGCGCCTCCTCCACCGCCCGTTCGTACGCGGCGAGTTCGCGGATCATCGCGCGGAGGGCGGGGACGTCGTCGGGCGTCGCGGCTCGGATCATGGGTGCATGCTAGCGGGCGGCTACGACACCAGGTGCCGGTCCACGTAGCACCAGCGCCAGCTCTCCCCGGGCTCGACGCTGCGCATCACCGCGTGCCCGGTCTCCTCGAAGTGGGCGGTGGCGTGCCGGTAGGGCGACGAGTCGCAGCAGCCGACGTGCCCGCACACCAGGCACATCCGCAGCTGGACGGGGTGGCTGCCGAGCGCCGCGCACTCGGGACAGGTCTCGCTCAGCGGCTCGGGCTCGGGGCGCGGCAGCTCGGCACGGTGCGGGCATTCGATCATGATGGCCAGGTTAGAACGCCGGACGGGCGGACGAGACGTACGAGACGAACGAACGGGACGGGCGGAACCGATGGACGTCATGCCCTTGCTGGCCCTGGTCGCGGGGAGCGCCGCCGTCGCGGGCGCCGCCCGCCGCACGCCGGTGTCCGCGCCACTGGCCCTGGTCGCCGTGGGGCTCGCCGTCTCCTACCTGCCCGGCGTGCCCGACTACACCCTGGACCCGCACGTCGTCCTGCCCCTCGTGCTGCCGCCGCTGCTGCACACCGCCGCGCTCGACAGCTCGTACCTCGACCTGCGGGCCAACGCGCGGCCGGTGGCGCTGCTCTCGGTCGGCTACGTGCTCTTCGCCACGCTCGCCGTCGGCGTCGTCGCCTTCCTGGTGGTCCCCGGGCTGCCCCTGACGGCGGCGCTCGTCCTCGGCGCGGTCGTCGCACCGCCGGACGCGGTCGCCGCCACCGCCGTCGCGCGCAGGCTGGGGCTGCCGTCCCGGATCACCACCATCCTCCAGGGCGAGTCGCTGGTGAACGACGCCACGGCCATCACCGCGTACAAGGTGGCCCTCGCGGCGGCCGTGGGCGAGGGCGCGACCTGGGCGGGCGGCGTACGGGAGTTCGCGGTCGCGGCGGTCGGCGGGGTCGGCGTCGGACTCGTCCTCATGGTGCCGCTGCACTGGCTGCGCACGCACCTGCGCGAGCCGTTGCTGCAGAACACCCTCTCGCTGCTCATCCCCTTCGTCGCCTACGGGGCCGCGGAACAGGCCGGCGCCTCCGGGGTGCTGGCCGTGGTCGTCGTCGGGCTCTACCTCGGACACCGGTCCTGGCAGGTCGACTTCGCGACCCGGCTCCAGGAGGCGGCGGTCTGGCGGGTCGTCTCCTTCCTCCTGGAATCCGCCGTGTTCGCCCTCATCGGGCTCCAACTGCGCGTCGTCCTCGGCGAGCTGGGCGCCTACGGGACCGCGGACGCGGCGCGGTACGCGGTCGTCGTCTTCCTCGCGGTGGTGGCCGCCCGCTTCGTCTGGGTCTATCCCGCCACGTTCCTGCCGCGGGTGCTGTCCGCGCGGATCCGCGAACGCGAACCGGACGTGACCGGGCGGGCGGCCTTCGTCGTCTCCTGGGCGGGGATGCGGGGGGTCGTCTCGCTGGCCATCGCCTTCTCGATCCCCGCGGAGGCCCCGGCCCGCAACCTGGTGCTCTTCCTCACCTTCACCACGGTGATCGGCACGCTGGTCGTCCAGGGGCTCAGCCTGCCGCCGCTGATCCGCGCGCTGCGGCTGCCCGGCCGCGACGCGCGGACCGCGACGCTCGCGGAGGCGCAGGCCCAGAGCGAGGCGTCCGCCGCGGCCGAGCGCCGGCTCGACGAACTCCTCGCCGACGAGCGCAACGCGCTGCCGCAGCCGCTCGCCGACCGGCTCCGCACGGTCCTGGAGCGGCGCCGCAACGCGGTGTGGGAGCGGCTGGGAGCCGTCCACGAGACGACGGGCGAGTCGGCGGACGACACGTACCGGCGGTTGACGCGGGAGGTCATCGGGGCGGAGCGGGCGGTGTTCGTGGCGCTGCGGGATGCGCGGCGGATCGACGACGAGATGCTGCGGGCGTTGCTGCGGCGGCTGGATCTGGAGGAGGCGGCGGCGTACCGGGAGGGCGAGGGGGAGTAGGCCCCGGTCCCACCCCAACCCTCTTCCGCAGGGGCTGCGCCCCTGCGCGACCCCCGTTGGCGCGCGGCGCGCACCGGGACCGCGCTCCGCGCGGTGGGCGGGGCTCCGCCCCTGCGCCCCGCCGGGGGCTCCGCCCCCTGGACCCCTGCCGGGGCGCAGCCCCTGGTCCCTCGTTGGGGGCTCCGCCCCGGACCCCGCAACCGCGCTCCGCGCGGGTTTGTCCTCAAACGCCGGACGGGCTGAAATGGCGCGCCCGCGCCTGAACCAGCCCGGGCGCGCAATCCAGCCCGTCTGGGGGTTGCCCCCTCCGGGGAGCTTGAGGACGAACGCGGCGCAGCCGCGTTGCGGGGGTCGGGGGCCCCGAACGGGGGCCAGGGGCGGAGCCCCGCTCCACCCGTGCGGAGCGCGGTGCCGGGGCGAGGGGCGGAGCCCCGGGAGAAACTGGGGGCACCTCCTGGGGGCACCCCCAGCGGTAGCTGGGGGAGGTAGCCGGGGGAGAAAGGGCGGGGTCGGGGCGGGAACCCTCTCGGCTACTCCGGCGCGCCCGTGATCACCGCCGCCACCGTCGTCCCGGCGGCGAACGCCCCCTCCTCCACCAGCGTCGTCAGACCGAACAGCGCCTTCGCCACGTACAGCCGCTCCAGCGGCACCCCGTGCCGCGCCGCGAAGTCGTCCGCGAAGGCGGTCAGCTCGGGGGAGACGCGCGCGTAGCCGCCGCCGTGGAAGCGGTCGTCCAGCAGCCAGTCGCCCCGCCGGCCGCCGAAGGCCTCCGTCTGGAGGCGGGTCACCTCGGCGGTCAGGAAGCCGCCCCGGAGCACGGGGAAGCCGATCGCCCGGCCGGCCCCGGCCAGCCCGGCGGCCAGGCCCGCGAGCGTGCCGCCGGTGCCGCAGGCGACGCCCACGACGTCGGCCGCGCCGCGCAGTTCCGCGCCGAGCGCCGCGCAGCCCCGGGCGGCCGCCGCGTTGCTGCCGCCCTCGGGGACGACGAAGCAGTCGTCGGCGCCGAGCGCGGACAGCACCGAGGGCTCCGTCTTGCGCCGGTACGTCGCGCGGTCCACGAAGCGCAGTTCCATGCCGTCGGCCGCGCAGCGGGCCAGGGACCGGTTGAGCGGCCGGCCGGCCAGCTCCTCGCCGCGGACGATCCCGACCGTGGCGAAACCGAGGAGCCGGCCGGCGGCGGCCGTGGCGCGCAGGTGGTTGGAGTAGGCGCCGCCGAAGGTGAGCAGGGTCCGCCGGCCGGAGGCAGCGGCGGCGAGCAGGTTGGGCTCCAGCTTGCGCCACTTGTTGCCGGGCAGCCGGGGGTGTATCAGGTCGTCCCGTTTGAGCAGCAGCCGGACGCCGCGCCGGGCGAACCGCTCGTCGGCCACCTCCTCGACGGGGGAGGGCAGCCGGGGGGCGGAGGGCGGCGAGGTCGGGCGGGGTCACCCGTCCATTGTCACGTGAGGCGGCCCGTCACTTGAGGCGGTCGCGGATCCGTTCCCGCAGCTCGTCCATGGCGAAGCCGCGGGGATCCACCTTCCCCGGCCGCCACTCGTGGTGGCCGATGACCGACCGCTCGCTCCACCCGTGGTGCCGGCAGACCGCGGCCGCCGCCCGCTCGACGGCCTCCAGCTGGGCCTCGGGCCATGGATCGCGGCCGTCCCCGAGGTTGACGCACTCGAAGCCGTAGAAGTGCGAGTTGCCGTCCGTGTCGGACTTCCGCACGGGCGGCAGCCGTTTCTCCGCGATCACGGCGCGCAGCACGTCCCCGTCGCCGCCGCCGGCGTGGTTGGCGCGCCCGGAGCCGACGAGGTGGACGCGGGCGTCCTTGGCGATGACGGCGTGGCACAGCGGGCCCGGCAGCACGGGGGTGCCGTTCCAGCAGAGCTTGACGGTGGTGTCGGTGCCCGCGGTCCGCGGTGTGGTGGACGACCACGCCGTGCACCGGGCCCCAGGGACCGTGCCCGGCGCGGCTGTGGGTGCGCCAGCCGGGAACTTCGACGACGCTGGAGTCCTCCGCCCGCAGGGCGGCGAGGAAGGCGTCCGCGGACATGGGTGCGGCCACGGTTCGCTCCTTGGCGCTCGGTGGCGCAAGCCCTGTCGCGTACGCCTGATTGGCCCCGTTGTACCGAAAAGTTCGCAGGTGATCCGCGCGTTCGGATATCGTGCGAGCCGATTCGGCCGCAGGCCGGAGCACGTACGTCCGTTCGGAAACAGAAAGCGCACCGCCCGTGGACTACCAGGCCGTCCTCGAAGAGGTCGCCGCGTTCGCCCGCCCGCTGGTCGGCCGCGGGCAGGCTGCCCAGTACATTCCGGCCCTCGCGGACGTGGACGCCGCCCAGTTCGGCATGGCGGTCGCCGATGTCGACGGCGGGGTGTACGGCGTCGGGGAGTGGCAGCGGCCGTTCTCCGTCCAGTCGATCTCCAAGGCGTTCGCCCTGGCGCTCGTCCTCGCCGAGGGCGGCAACAAGATCTGGGAGCGGGTGGGCACCGAACCGTCCGGAAACGCCTTCAACTCCTTGGTCCAGCTCGAATACGAGAACGGCATTCCACGCAATCCGTTCATCAACGCGGGCGCGCTCGTCGTCACCGACCGGCTCCAGACGCTGACCGGCGACGCCAGCACCACGATGCTGGACTTCCTGCGCGCCGAGAGCGGCAACCCGGACGTCGCCTTCGACCCGGCCGTCGCGAAGTCCGAGGCCGAGCACGGCGACCGCAACGCCGCGCTCGCCCACTTCATGGCCAGCTACGGCAACCTCGACAACCCCCGTCACCACGGTGCTGGAGCACTACTTCTGGCAGTGCTCCGTCGAGATGAGCTGCCGCGACCTCGCCGTCGCCGGCGGCTTCCTGGCCCGCCACGGGCTGCGCGCCGACGGCACCCGGCTGCTGCCGCGCCGCGAGTCGAAGCAGGTCAACGCCGTCATGCTGACCTGCGGCACCTACGACGCCGCCGGCGACTTCGCCTACCGGGTCGGCCTGCCGGGCAAGAGCGGCGTCGGCGGCGGCATCGTCGCCGTGATACCGGGCCGCTGCACGCTGTGCGTGTGGAGCCCCGGGCTGGACGCCCGGGGGAACTCCGTGGCCGGCGTCGCCGCGCTCGACCACTTCACGACGCTGACGGGCTGGTCGGTCTTCTGACCGGTGGCGCCGCGACGCCCTCCGGAGCATCGTTGGTCGGGACGGATCGCGAGGAGGAGGTGCGGTGACATGGAGCACGAGTTGCGCGCGGAGTACGCGGACGGCAGCTCACCCGGGGACGACGACCCCTCGGTCAGGACCTGGCACGTCGTCCGCGGCACGGATTCCACCGCCATGTGCGGCCGGGACCTGGACCCGGCCTCGGCGGTGCGTTCCGTGGACCTCTGGGGCACGGGCCAGGTGCCCATCTGCCACTCCTGCGGGGCGCTCTACCTGCGGGAGTCGCCGTAGTGACGTACCGGGAACGCCCCTCGGGCGCGGTGCCCGGGGCGGTGCTGTGGACGCGCGCGGACGCCGGTGTGAGCCCGTGCGCGTCCTGCCCGACGGCTGCGTGGACCTGATCTGGGCGGACGGACGGCTCGTCGTCGCCGGCCCCGACACGAGGGCCCATCTCGTACCGGCCGTCCCGGGCGCGCGGTACACCGGGGCTGCGCTTCGCCCCCGGCGCGGGACCGGCCGTGCTCGGCGTGCCCGCCCCACGAGCTGCGCGACCTGCGGGTGCCCCTGGAGGACCTGTGGCCGGGGCGGCGGCGTGCGGGCTCGTCGCCCAGCGGGTGGCGGAGGCGGGTGCGCCGGGACGGGCGCTGGAGGAGGCGGTGGGGACGGCGCCGGTGGATCCCTGGGCCACCGCGGTCGTCGCCTCCGCCCGCCGCGGCGAACCGGTGTCCGCGCTGGCCGCCCGGTCTGGGCGTCGGCGAACGGCAGCTGCACCGGCGGGCGTTGCGCTCCTTCGGTTACGGGCCGAAGACGCTGGCGCGGGTGCTGCGGATGGGGCGGGCGGTGGGACTGGCGCGCGACGGGGTGGCGTTCGCGGAGGTGGCGGCGGAGTGCGGGTACGCGGACCAGGCGCATCTGGCGCGGGAGGTACGGGGGTTGGCGGGGTGACGCTGGGGCGCGCTGACGCGGTGAGTGTGCCCGGACGGGCTGAACAGCCCGTCCGGCGTTTGAGGACTTCGCCCGGAGGGCGAATGGGGGTCCGGGGGTCTCCCCCGGAAGAAATGGTGAAAGGGCGGGCCAGGGGCGCTTCTACGCGCAGCGAACAGATCCACCGTGTTCCCGTCCGGATCGAGGACAACCGCATACCGCTGCCCCCACACCGCATCCCACGGCTTCAGGTGCCCCGCATACCCCTCCGCCACCAACTCCCCGTACACCCGGTCCACTTCCCCCGCGTCCGCACACGCGAACCCCAACGCCGCCCGCCCCGGACCCTTCGGCAGCTCCGGACCCGGGTCGAACGACGCGTGGACCTCGTCCGTGTCCCACAACAGCCGCAACCCGCCCGGCAGTTCGTACTCGGCGTGCGGCAGTTCATCGGCCGACGCCGGAATGTCCAGGCCCAGGCGGCGGTAGAAGGCGAGCGACGCGGCCATGTCCGCGACGACGAGACCGATGCAGTCGAAACGTGGTGTCATGCCGTCACCGTAGGCGGAAGCCGATCAACCGGTCTTGAACGAATCGGACACCTCCGGCAGGCACCCTCACGGGCAGTGGATGACCTGTCCGCCGTACGACAGGTTCCCGCCGAAGCCGAACAGGAGGACCGGCGCCCCGGGCTCCACCGTCCGCCGCTCGACGAGCTTGGACAGCGCCAGCGGAATGCTGGCCGCGGAGGTGTTGCCGGACTCGGTCACATCCGTGGCGATCACCGCGTTGACGGCGCCGGATCCGCCGTGCGACGGGCTCGATGATGCGCAGGTTCGCCTGGTGGAGGACGACCGCCGCCCAGTTCCTCCGGCGCGACCCGGCCCGCTCGCAGACCCGGCGGGCGATCGGCGGCAGCTGGGTGGTGGCCCAGCGGTAGACCGACTGGCCCTCTGGGCGAAGCGCGACGGCGTGCCCTCGATGCGGACGGCATGGCCCATCTCGGGCACCGAGCCCCAGACGACCGGGCCGATGCCGGGCTCGGCCGAGGCGGTGACGACGGCCGCGCCCGCCCCGTCGCCGACCAGGACGCAGGTGGAGCGGTCCGTCCAGTCGACCACATCGGTGAACTTCTCCACGCCGATGACCAGGGCGTTCCGCGCCGCTCCGGCCCGGATCGCATGGTCCGCGCTCGCCAGGGCGTGGGTGAAGCCGGCGCACACGACGTTGATGTCCATGACCGCGGGGGAGCCCAGGCCGAGCCGGGCGGCGACGCGCGCGGCCGTGTTGGGGCTGCGGTCCACGGCCGTGCAGGTGGCGACGAGGACGAGGTCGATGTCGTCGGGGGGACAGGCCGCTGTTGGCGAGCGCCTTGACGGCGGCCTCGGCCGCCATCGCGTCGACGGTCTCGCCGCGGTCCGCCACCCGTCGCGTGCGGATGCCCACCCGGGAGCGGATCCACTCGTCGCTGGTGTCGACCATTCCGGCCAGCTCGTCGTTGGTCAGCACCCTGGCGGGCTGGTAGTGGCCCATGGCCAGTACGCGAGACCCGGACATGGGGGTTCCTCCTGCTAGCCGGCGGTCCGAACCCCCAGTGTCGATGCCGCCCGACCTGATCACCGGTGCGAGATCCACCAATCTTCGGGCGCCATAACTGGCGCAATCCACAGGGCCCGGCCCACGGACTGGAATCCGCGGCTCCGGGCCCTGCCCCCGTGGGTCCGAAGACCCCGGTTCCGAAGACCCCGGATCCGGTGACGGCGGACCCGGTGATCGTGGATCCGTGATCAGCGCAGGGAGAGCGCCTTCCGGATGGTGGTGAAGAGCTCGGTCTGGTCCGTCACGCCGAGGACGCGCTCGGCCTGCGGCCCCTGGGCCGCGATGCGCACCTCGGTGCCGGTGTGCTCCTGGGACTTGCCCGGGGTGTTGGTCGAGTAGTTGACCTTGAGCTGCTGTCCCTCGTCGGTCACCAGCGTCGAGGACAGCCCGGGCGGGGTGGCCTCCAGCGGCACGATCTGGCTGGTGTGGCCGTGGTCGGCGGTGGTGACGACCAGGGTGTCCGGGTGCTGCGCCGCGTAGTCGCGGGCGACCTTCACGGCCCGGTCGAGGGCCGCGGTCTCGCCGATCTGCCCGCAGGGGTCGGCCGCGTGGTCGCGCTTGTCGATCGAGGCGCCCTCGACCTGGAGGAAGAAGCCGGCCTTCGCCGACTTGGCAGCCTTCTGCTTGCCCTCCAGCAGCCGCAGCGCCGTGCGGGTCTGCTCCTCCAGGCTCGGGGGTGCCGGCCTTGCGCTCCGGGTTGGCCGTCGAGCAGCGCTGCGGGGCGGTGCCGCCCACGGCCGCGGCCTTGCCCGTCCACTCGACCGGGACGTTGCCCGGGGCGAAGAGGCCGAGGACGGGCTTGCCGGCGCGCGCCGAGCCGAGGCCCTTGGCGTCCGTCACCACCCGGTATCCCAGCTTCTCCGCCTGCTGGGTGACGGTCAGGCCCTTGTACGGGCCCTCGGTGATCTTCTGGTCGAAGCGCTGCTTGCCGCCGCCCAGCAGCACGTCCACCTTGTGGTTGACGCTCTGCTCGGCGATCGAGCCCGGACCGCCCTTGGCGATCGTGTCGCTGGGGGCACTCCTTCATGTCGGCCGGGCCCTGGCAGCTGCGGTCGGTGGCGTGCGAGGCGAGGACGGCCGGGGTGGCGTCGGTGAGCTCGGCGGTGGTGACGCTGCCGGTGGCCAGCCCGTTGCGCTGGGCCAGCTCCAGGATGGTGGTCATCGGCTTGTCGGTGCCGGGGGTCTTCGATATCCGGCCGTTGACCGTCTTGTGGCCGGTCGCCCAGCCGGTGCCGCTGGCCGCCGAGTCGGTGACGTAGTCCGGCTTGCCGTTCTTGTCCACCGAGTACGTGGTGTAGGCGCCGGTCATGGGGAACTTGTCCATGTTCAGCCGGCCCGCGGCGCCCACCGTGGAGTCGCGGGCGAGGGTGATCTCCGAGTCGCCCATGCCGTCGCCGATCAGCAGGATGACGTTCTTGGCCTTCGCCGGGCCGTGCAGCTGCTTGGCGACGGACGCCCTGGCGCCGCCGTCCGTGCCCGCGCCGCCGTCGGACACGGCGGCCGCGGCCGGAACCGCGACACCGGCGACCAGCAGGGCGGCGGCACCCCAGGCGAGACGGCGCCCGCGACGGCCGTACGGACGAGAAGCCATGGTGATTTCCTTCCTCGTGGGCCGGACGGGCCCGGCCGGAGGAAGCTCACCAAGCGAGGGTGTACGGGAGGACAACCCCGGGTGAAGGGAGGGTCAGCGGGGGCTGTCCACCGCGGTGGGGGTGATCGGGGTCTGCGTGCCGGACGGCTGTGCGGGCGTCTGGACGGGCGCGGCCGGGGCCGGGTCGTCCTTCATCGCCTTGGCCTCGCTCTTGAGGATGCGCGCCGACTTGCCCAGGGCGCGCGCCATGTCGGGCAGCTTCTTCGACCCGAAGAGGACGACCAGGACGAGCACGACGACGAGGAGGTGCCAGGGTTCCAGGGCGTTGCGCAGCACGGCGTCCCACCTGCTTTCTCTGCGTTGTTCTCTGCGTTGTTCCGGCGGCGTCGCGCCGCGGCGGTCCTCCTCACCATACTTGCCAATTTGCGCAATCGGACAACCTAAGGTGAAGTCCCGTCGTCTCTGGGGATGAGAAGGGAAGCGGACGACGGGGCGGGGTGGCCGATGGGCTCGTACACGACCGGGTCGCGCGCATGAGCGGGGCGGACGGCCCGCGCGCCGCGCCGGCTGCGGCCGGCCGGTGCCGTGACCCTCGCGCTCCTGCTGCTGCTCGTGCTCGGCGCCGGCTGGATCGTCCTCGAACTCAACGGCAACATCAGCACGTTCGACGCCGACGGCATCGCCCGTGACCGCCCGGGCGCCGCGGCCGGGCAGAACGTCCTCGTGATCGGCTCCGACTCGCGCGCGGGCGGCAACCGCGCGCTCGGTGGCGGGACGGGCGACGTCGGCCGCTCCGACACGGCCTTCCTGCTGCACGTGTACGAGGACGGCGCGCACGCCACCGCCGTCTCCATCCCCCGCGACACTCTCCTGGAGATACCCCCGTGCAGACTGCCCGACGGCGGCTGGACGAGCACGCGGAGCCGGGCGATGTTCAACTCGGCCTTCACCGTGGGCGGTACGCCCGAGGGCAACCCCGCCTGCACCCAGAACACCGTGGAGAAGCTCACCGGCCTGCGCGTCGACCACACCGTCGTCGTCGACTTCGCCGGCTTCTCCGCCATGACGGACGCGGTGGGCGGGGTGGAGGTCTGCCTGCCCCAGGACGTCCGCCAGGGCGACCTCGACCCGAACCGCGGCTCGCCGGGCGAGGTGATCTTCCACAAGGGGCGGCAGACGGTCTCCGGCCGGAAGGCGCTGGACTACGTCCGGGTCCGGCACGGGATCGGGGACGGCTCCGACATAGGCCGCATACGGCGCCAGCAGGCGTTCATCGCATCCATGATCAAGAAGGTGCGCTCCCAGGGGCTCAACCCCACGACGCTCCTCCCGCTGGCCGACGCCGCGACGAAGTCGCTGACCGTGGATCCCGGGCTGGGCTCGGTCGACCGACTGCTGTCGTTCGCGATGTCGTTCAAGAACATCGACCTGCACGACATCACGTTCGTCACGATGCCCTGGCGGTACGAGGGGGACCGCGTGGCCGTCGTCCAGCCGGACGCGGACGTGCTGTGGGCGGCGCTGAAGGGGGACCGGCCGGCCGCCGGTGCCACGGGCGACGCCAAGCGGGCCGGCGGCCGCGTCGCCGTCACCGACGCGTCCGGCGTTCCGGGGCTCGCCGGCCGGGCGACCGCCCGGCTGAAGGAGCAGGGCTGGTCCGTCGCCGGGGTCCGCCCGGACGAGGGGCGCGCGGAGGGCACCACCGTGATCGAGTTCGGGCCGGGCCGCGCGGGGCAGGCGCGGGCCCTGGCCGGGCTCTTCCCCGGGGCGTTCGTCCGGGGCACCGCCGCGGAGGGCCTCTCCGTGACCCTCGGCCGGGACGCCGCGTCGGTCCCGGCACCGAGGGCGGAGCCGGCGAGCGCCGCGAGTGACGGGACGCGAGCGGCGGATGACAATCCCTGTTCCGGTCTCTCCTACGGGTGAGAGGCGGTTTCGAGGGGAACCGAGTGCCCGAATGGTCCGTTGTCGTAGTAAGCGCAGAGTAAGTTCAATGATCTTGATGAGTCACCGTTACGTCGCTTCCATCGCGTCCGTCGCGAGCCCGTCTCCGAGGAGTACCTCCATGTCCGCCATCCCCCGGGCGTTGCCCAGGCCGCTGCCGGCCCTTCTCGCAGGGCTCTTCGCGGCCCTGCTCGCCCTGGCCGGCACGGTGACCCTCGCCCCCGCCGCCCACGCGGCCTCCGGCCTGAACGCGGTGGCCGAGGGCCTGAAGAAGAGCCCGGTCTACGTCGACCCGCGGGCCGCGTCGCAGCTGCCGGCGGCGGACGCGGACGCGCTGGCGAAGAAGATCAAGGACGCGGGGAAGCCGGTGTTCGTGGCGGTGCTGCCGGACGTGGCGGAGTTCCCGCAGCAGACGCTGCTCAAGGACCTCCGCACCGAGGTCGGCATCACCGGCCTCTACGCCGTCCGCCTCGGCGACAAGTTCAACGCGGGCGCGGACGGCCGGGTCATGTCGCGGAGCGCGGTCCAGAACCTCGCCGGCGATGTGAAGCGCAACGACAACGCCAACGCGAAGACCGAGCTGAACGCGTTCGTGGACGGCGCCCTCAAGACCGCCAAGGGCCACGCCCCGAGCTCGTGGGGCGGCTCCTCCGACTCCGGCGACGGGTCCACCGCGCTGGTCGTCGGCGGCGTGGTCGTCGCCGCGGGCGCGGGCGGTGCGTACGCGCTCCACCGGCGCAACAAGAAGAAGCGCGAGGAGCGCGAGCGCGCCGAGCTGGACGCGCTGCGCGTCGTCGTGGACGAGGACATCACCGCCTTCGGCGAGGAGCTCGACCGGCTGGACTTCTCCCCGGGCGAGGCGGGCGCGACCGACGCCATGCGCAAGGACTACGAGCAGGCGCTCGACGCCTACGAGGAGGCCAAGTCCCGGATCGCGGCGGCGCAGCGGCCGCAGGAGGTCACGCCGGTGACCGAGTCGCTGGACAACGGCCGCTTCGCGCTGGCCACCCTGGCCGCCCGGCGCAGCGGCGCGCCGCTGCCCGAGCGCCGGCTGCCCTGCTTCTTCGACCCGCGGCACGGGCTGTCCGTCGCGGACGTGCAGTGGGCGCCCCCGGGCGGCGCGGTGCGCACGGTGCCCGCGTGCCAGGCGGACGCGACGCGGATCGCGGACGGGCTGGAGCCGGTGTCCCGCACGGTGCAGACGGACGCCGGCCCGCAGCCGTACTGGAACGCGGGCCCGGCGTACGGGCCCTGGGCGGGCGGCTACTTCGGCGGCGGGATCCTGCCGGCGATGCTCGTGGGCACGATGCTCGGCAGCATGATGAGCGGTCCCGCGTATGCGGCGGATCATTCGTTCGGGGGCGGGGACGCGGGGCCCGAGGGCGGCGACTACTCGGGCTCGGACTTCAACTCCGGTGACTTCGGTGGTGGCTGGGGCGATGGTGGGGGCGGGGGCGGTGACTTCGGGGGCGGCGACTGGTAATCCGGGCCCCCGGTAGCCCGCGGCCCGCAATGCGGCGAAGCCGCATTGCGGGCCGCGAGGCGCAGCCCCGGAGGAAACGGTAAAAGGGCGGGGCGGAAACCCTCCTCAGCCGCGCCCGCGCCGCCGCTCGTACCGCCGCCGCGCCACCACCAACCCCACCCCGTACACCACCAACACCCCCGCCAACAGCACATACGACACCGCCGGCAACCCCGTCATCGACAGCACCGGCCCCAGCGGGGACAACGGCAGCAGCAGGCCGACGACCGCCAGCGCCGCCGTCGCCAGCCGCAGAGCGCCCGGCACCCCCCGCCGCCCGCACCGCAGCAGCAGCATCACCATCGCCTGCGTCAGCAGGTTCTCCGTGAACCAACCGGCGTGGAACGCCGCCTCGTTCCCGCCGTGGCTCAGCACCAGGACGGCGAACGTCGCCACGTCCGCCGCGGCGTTCAGCAGGCCGAACGCCGTCACGAAGCGCAGCAGGTCGCGCGGGCGCAGCCGCGCCGGGCCGCGCAGCGCGTCGGCCGCCGGGCGGTCGAAGGCCAGCGCCAGCTGGGCCGCGTCGAAGAAGAGGTTCTGCACCAGCACCTGGGCCGGCAGCATCGGCAGGAACGGCAGCAGCAGCCCGGCCACCAGCATGGCGATGACGTTGCCGAAGTTCGACGAGAGCGTGATCCGCAGGTAGGCGGAGATGTTGCCGGTGCTGCGCCGGCCGGCGACCACCGCACGGTCCAGGGCGGTGAGGTCCTTGGACGCGAGCACGACGTCGGCCGTCTCCCGCGCGACGTCCACCCCGGCCCGCGGGCAGACGCCGACGTCCGCGTCGCGCAGCGCCGCCAGGTCGTTGACGCCGTCGCCGAGGAAACCCGTGGTGCGGCCCCCGGCCCGCAACGCCCGCACGACGCGGGCCTTGTGCTCGGGTGCGCAGCGGGCGAAGACCGTCGTCCGGGCGGCGAGCGGGGCCAACTCCTCGTCGGAGAGCCCGTCGAGCCGGTCCCCGGTGATCACTTCGCCCGGGGACAGGCCCAGTTCGCGGCAGACGCGGGCGGCCGTGCCGGGGTGGTCGCCGGTGAGCACCTTCACGTCGACGCCCCGGTCGGCGAGGACGGACAGCGCCTCCGCCGCCGTGGGGGCCACGGCGTCGCGGAGCGCCACGAAACCGGCGAAGTCCAGGCCGCGTTCGTCGGCCGGCCCGTACGCGTGCCCGCGCGCCGGGCGCTCGGCGCGGGCGACGGCCAGCACCCTCAGCCCGTCCGCCGCGAGCTCCCCGGCGCGCCGGAGCAGCCGTTCGCGCTCCGGCGCGTCGAGCGCGCAGCGCTCCAGCACCTCCTCCGGGGCGCCCTTGACGACCAGCAGGTGTGTGCCCGCGAGGGCGAAGCGGGGGTCCCCGGCCCGCCGGACGACGGCGGTGGACAGCGGGCGGCCGGGGGCGCAGGGGAGGGCGGCGACGCCCTCGTACTCCTCGGCGGCGTCCACCACGGCGTCCCCCGCCGCGTCGAGCACCCGCCTCGTCGAGGGCGTCGGGAACGGGCAGTTCGGCGAGCTGGAGCGTCCACAGGGCGTTGACGGCGGCCCAGTGCAGCACCTCGGGGTCGTCCGCGCCGTGCCCGTCCACGGCCCGGTCGAGGACGGGCCGGTCCTGGGTGAGGGTGCCCGTCTTGTCGACGCACAGTACCTCGACGGCGCCGAGGTCGTGCAGGGCGGGCAGGCGCCGCACGATGACCTCGCCGCCGCGGGCGAGGGCGGCGGCGCCGCGGGCCAGCGCGGCCGTGACGACGACGGGCAGCATCTCGGGCGTCAGCCCGACCGCCACGGCCACCGCGAACGGCAGCGTCTCCATCCCGCGCCCGCGCAGCAGCGCGCTCGCGCGAGCAGCACGAGCGGCGCGGTGAGCAGCATGAACCGGACGAGCGTCCAGGCGATGCCGTTGACGGAGCGGTCGAACGGCGAGGTCCGCCGCTCCCGCGCCCCGGCCCCGGCGCCCGGGAGCGCGCCGGACAGCCGGGTCGCGCCGCCCGTGGCGACGACGACCCCGGTGGCGGTGCCGGAGACGACGCTGCTGCCCTGGAGACAGAGGTGCTCGTGCTCCTCGGCCGCGCCCTCCGCCAGGTCCGGGACCCGCTTGCCCACCGGCGCCGACTCGCCCGTCAGGGCCGCCTCGTGGACCGTCAGCCCGGTCGCCCGCAGCAGGCGCAGGTCCGCCGGTACGAGATCGCCGGGGCCGAGGACGACGACGTCGCCGGGGACGAGCTCCTCCACGGGGAGTTCGCGGTGGACCGGCGGCGCGTCCGGCGCGGGGCGGCGGCGGACCGTCGCCGTCGTCGCGATCAGTTCGCGCAGCGACGCCGCCGCGCGGTCGGCGCGGTGCTCGCCCGCGGTCCGCAGCGCGCAGCTGACCAGGACGAGGACGGTGATGACGCAGGCCGTGCCCCAGGAGGCCAGGGCCGCCGAGACCAGCCCCAGGCACAGCAGGACGGCGGTGAACGGGTCGCGCAGACCCCGGCCGAAGCGGCGCAGCCGGCCCGTCGGGCGCCGGCCGGGCAGGACGTTCCCGCCGTGCCGTACGAGCCGGTGCTCCGCCTCGTCCTCGGTCAGTCCGCGCGGGCCGCTCCCCAGCTCCCGCAGCGCTTGAAGGGTGGAGCCGGCCTGGCCGCCCTCAGGCGCCCAGGCCACGGAGGCGTCCGGAACCGGAGCCGGTCCGGGACCGGGGAACGGAGTCGGCCTGGCGGTCGGCGAGCTGGCCGACCATGAGGCGGACGATGGTCACCACGTGCGGGTCGTCCACCAGGTAGACCACCCGGCGGCCCTCGCGCCGCGACCGCACCAGGCCCGCGAGCTTGAGCTTCGCCAGGTGCTGGCTGATCGCCGGCAGCGCGCCGCCGACCCGTTCGGCCAGGCCGCTCACGTCGCTCTCGCCCTGGGCCAGGGCCCAGACCAGGTGCAGCCGGGCGGGCGAGGCGAGCAGGCCGAACGCGGGCCGCGGCCTCGTGGAGCACGTCCGCCGACGGGTCGGCGCCCTGTTCGACGATGCTCTCGAATCTGCCGACGCCTGCCGCCACTGTCGCTCTCCCGTCCCGGCGGGCGTCGTCGCGCCCGCGCGGGGACCAGTCTAGGCAACGCCTCGGCAAAGTCCCCGGGGCGTGCTCGGCGGCGCCTATGCGATGGGGCCTGGGCGATGGGGCTATGCGATGGGCTTGTCGCCCAGCGACGTCAGCAGCGTACGCAGCGACCCGGCGAGCCGGTCGGATTCGTCGCGGCCGAGGACGTCCAGCAGCCGCGCGGAGTTCGCCGAGTGCAGGACGATCAGTTCGTCGATGAGGGCGTGACCCCGCTCGGTGAGACGGATGCGCACCGTGCGGCGGTCGGTGGTGTCGCGCACACCGCTCCACCAGGCCCTTGGCCTCCATCCGGTCCACGCGGTTGGTGATCGCCCCCGAGGTGACCAGGGCCGCGCTGGTGATGGCGCCGGCGGTCCGCTCGTAGGGCGGGCCGCAGCGGCGGAGAGTGGAGAGTACGTCGAACTCCCAGCTCTCGAGGTCGTGTTGGGCGAAGAACGCCTTCATCTCCTTCTCCAGCAGCCGGGAGAGCCGCTGGACCCGGCCGATCACCGTCGTCGGCCAGACGTCCACGTCGGGCCGCTCGCGGGCCCACTGCTCGACCACGCTGTCCACCGCGTCCTGCGCCATGGCGATTCCCCTCTCCGTTGAAAATCTCAACGTTCAGATACTTGACGTTCGGTTGGTCCGCTGCTGTTATTTCATGTTGAGATTATCAATCAGGGGGAAACTTCATGAGCACCACCGCACCCGCACCCACGGTCCGGCACGGATCGCCCGCCGGTGACGCCACCGGTCCGGCCTCGAACCTCCGCGACCTGTTCCTGACCGCGCTCGCCCCCGCCAGCTGGGCCACCGTCTACGCGGTGACCGCCGCGCTCCTCCCCGACGGCCGCCCGCTGCTCGCGGCGACCCTGCGTGCCCTGCCCGCCGGACTGGTCCTGCTGGCCGTCAACCGACGCCTCCCGCACGGGGTCTGGTGGTGGCGGTCCCTGGTGCTCGCCGTCCTCAACTTCGCGGCGTTCCTCCCGCTGATCTTCTTCGCCGCCTACCGGCTGCCCGGCGGAGTGGCCGCCACGATCGGCGCCGTCCAGCCGCTGCTGGTCGCCGGGTTCTCGCTGCTGGTCCTGCGGGCGCGCACCGCACCGCCGGTCCTGCTCGCGGCGCTCGCCGGCGTCGGGGGAGTGGCGCTGATGACCCTCACCGGCAACGCCGCCCTCGACCCGCTCGGCGTGACGGCCTCGGTGACCGCCGTGGCGCTCGTCGCCCTGTCCATCGTGCTCACCAAGAAGTGGGGCGGCGGGGCGAGCCCCGTGGTCATGACCGGCTGGCAGCTGACCATCGCCGGGCTGCTCCTCGCCCCGTTCACCCTGGCCTTCGAGGGCCTGCCGTCCCACCTCACCGGCGCCAACGTCCTCGGCTACGCCTACATCGGCGTCGTCGCCACCGCCGTCGCCTACCCCCTCTTCTTCCGCGGCATCGGCCGCCTCGCGCCGACGTCCGTCTCGCTGCTGAGCCTGGTCGGCCCGCCGGTGGCGGCGGTCGTCGGGGTGGTGGCGATGGACCAGACGCTGACGGTCTGGCAGGTGGCCGGACTCGTCGTCGCCCTGGGGGCGGTGGTCGCGGGACAGACGCTGGGACGACGGGGCTGACGTCCGGACCGGACGGCCGCCACGGGGCTGCGCCCCCGGGGCGGCCCGCGGTCGCGTCCGTCCCCCTCAACCGACCGGCGAAGCAGGCCGGATGCCGCCCGCCGGCCGCGCCGAGTGCCGCCGCCCGAAGGCCGTCCGCGCCGGGGCCGTACGCGCGGGCGACCGCGAACTCGCCGAGGCCCGGGCCGTGGTCCACGGCCGCCCACGTGAGGTACTGCCACTGATGGCGGCGGCCGCGGCGGCCAACTGCCGCCATTCCGCCCGGGGATGGCGTACGGCGCGGAACGCCCGGAGCCACCGCCCCCGGTACGGCGCACGGTCCGCGCGACGGGCACGGCGCGGCTCGTGAACGACCCTCCCGACGCCCCCGCGAACCCCCTGCGTACACTCGATGGCCGCTTCCGGCCGAACTGGCCGGACGGGCACCACTGAACAACGGGGAAGACCTTGCGCACCATCAAGAAGACCGCGCTCGCCGCCATGGCCGCGTTCACCGCCCTGACGCTGACCGCCTGCGACGGTTCGTCGGACGACGGCAAGAAGTCCGGCGCGGCGAAGGCGGACAACATGAAGTCCGAGAAGCTCAAGGCCGGGCAGCCCGCCTCCGAGGAGCAGGAACTGGGGACGGACAAGCAGACGGGCAAGTTCACCGTCACCGGGCAGCGCGTCGTGATGGGCAAGCCCGAGGACCTCAAGGGCGACAAGGAGGACGCGAAGAAGTACGCGGGCAAGACCGTCGCGTACGTCTACCTCAGCGCCAAGCTGAGCGGCGGCGACGCGCCCATGAAGCCGCCCATGCTGATCACCAACGTCAGCGCCCTGACCGAGGGCGGCGTGCCCGCGACCCGTCTCATGGTCATCGGCAACCTCCCCGGCACCCCGTCCGACTGCGCGGGCCAGGACTTCGACAAGGTCTGGAAGAAGGACGAGGAGCGCACGTTCTGCCAGCCCGTCGTGATCCCGCAGAGCAGCAAGGTCACCCACATCACCTTCCAGCGCGGCTACTACAAGGAGCCGCTGAAGTGGGCCCTGGACAAGTGATCCGGGGAGGAACGATCCGGCGGGCATGACGACGGCCCTGTGCCCGGTGGGAACCGGGGCACAGGGCCGCTGAGAAGGCCTTACGCCTTCTTGGTCTCCCAGAAGATGCGGTCGATCTCGGCGATGAGCTCCAGCGCCTTCTCGCCCGTCTTCGGGTCCGTCGACGCCTTGGCGGCGCTCAGGGCCTTCAGGGTGTCATTGACCAGCTGGTGCAGCTGGGGGTACTTCTCGAAGTGCGGGGCCTTGAAGTAGTCGCTCCAGAGCACCGAGACGTGGTGCTTGGCCAGCTCCGCGCGCTGCTCCTTGATGATGGTGGCGCGGGCACGGAAGTGGGGGTCCTCGTTGGCCTGGTACTTCTCCTGGACGGCCTTGACCGACTCCGCCTCGATGCGGGCCTGGGCCGGGTCGTACACGCCGCACGGGAGGTCGCAGTGGGCGCTGACCTTCACCTTGGGGGCGAACAGTCGGGAAAGCATAGTGGTGCTGTCCTTCCTCGTGATCGTCTTCTCAGGTGCGAGATTACTCGGTGCGGGAAGGCTTTTCCCGGGCGCCCCGGGGGGGCCTAGGACAAAAGGCGGGTGTCAGGCTGGAGCGGGAACGACCGACCGGGAGTGAGGTGCCGAGGTGCAGGACCGACTGGACGAACGCGGGACGGGGCTGGACCGCGAGCGTCGCGGACTGCTGCGGATCGGGCTGGCCGAGGTCTACAACCCGTCGATGGTCCCGACCCTGAACCCGGGCGACCAACTGGTCGTCCAGTACGGCGCGGGCGTCCGGCCGGGGGACGTGGTGGTGCTGCGGCATCCGTTCCGGCAGGACCTGCTGATCGTCAAGCGCGCCGTGGAACGGCGCGACGGCGGCTGGTGGGTGACCGGGGACAACCCCCTGGTCGAGAACGACAGCCGGGAGTTCGGGGCGGTGCCCGACGAACTCGTCGTGGCCCGGGCCTGGGTGCGGCTGCGGCCGCCGCCGCAGTCCGGTCAGCGCTCGGCGGGGGCGCTGCTGTCCTGGCTGGCGTCGGCCGTGCGGCCGGTGCGCTCCTCGGGGCTGCTGGGACCGGCGCTCTCGCGGCGCTTGCGGGCCCGGTAGGCGGCGACGTTCGCCCGGGTGGCGCAGCGGTCGGAGCAGTAGCGGCGCGAGCGGTTGGTCGAGGTGTCGAGGTAGGCGTTGCGGCACGGCGCGGCCTGGCAGATGCCCAGCCGGTCCACGCCCAGTTCGGTGAGGTGCACGGCCAGGCCCATGCAGGCCGTCGCCGTGTAGCCCGCCCCGGAGTTGGCGGCGTGGTCGGCGATGTGCATGTGCCACAGGGGGCGGCCGTCCTCGTCGCGGTGGCGGTGCCCGGAGATCTGCGGGCTGACGGGGAACTCCATCAGCAGCGCGTTGAGCAGGTCCACGGCCCGTACCTCGTCGCCCTCGGCCGCCGCCTCGAAGACGGCGCGCAGCCGGGTGCGGACGCCGCGCAGCCGGGTGACGTCGCCGTCCGTGAGCCGGCGGGCCAGCTGCGAGCCGGGGTCGAACAGGACGGTACGGGCCGTTTCCACCGAGGTCAGGGTGTCGGTGCCGCGTACCGGTTCTTCGGAGTTGACCAGGCGGACGGCGTAGTCCGAGTAGGAGGACAGTTCCACGTGGGGGTCCTTCTGCGGTCGGCCCTGGGGTGCCGGGCGCGAAGCGGTAATGGATGTCGTTCTGCGTAGGCTATTACACCGGTCGGGAGGGAACGAAGGACGGCGGTGTCCGGACCTCTCGTCCGTACACCGCCGTCCCGGGTGACTCGGGCGTCACAGCACCTTCGACAGGAACGACTTGGTGCGTTCGTGCTGCGGGTTCGTCAGGATGTCCCGCGGGTTGCCGGCCTCGACGACCACGCCGTTGTCCATGAACACCAGCGAGTCGCCGACCTCCCGCGCGAAGCCCATCTCGTGCGTGACGACGATCATCGTCATGCCCTCCTCCGCGAGCGAGCGCATCACGTCGAGCACGTCGCCCACCAGCTCCGGGTCGAGCGCCGAGGTCGGCTCGTCGAAGAGCATCAGCTTGGGCTGCATGGCCAGCGCCCGCGCGATGGCCACCCGCTGCTGCTGGCCGCCGGAGAGCTGGGACGGGTAGTTGCCCGCCTTGTCGGCCAGGCCGACGCGGTCGAGCAGCTTCAGCGCCCGCTCCCTGGCGACCGACTTGGTCTCGCGCTTGACCTGGACCGGCGCCTCCATCCCTGATCTTCGCAGGGAACCCCGGCCTTCAGGCCTGGAGGGAATACGATCCTGAGCGGCGCGCTGCCACATCGCTCCGCAAGGCTCCCCGGTCAGGCCGGACGCTTCTGGTTCTCGATGTAGTCCTGCACCGCCTGGAGCGGTGCGCCGCCGCAGGATCTGGCAAAGTACGAGCCGGACCAGAAGCGGCCGTGTACTGTGGCCCGATTCACGCGGCCTGTGAACTCGGCGCGCAGATACCGGGAACTGACGCCCTTGAGGCTATTCACCAGATTCGAGAGCGCGACCTTCGGTGGGTAGTGCACCAGCAGGTGGACATGATCCTCTCCGCCGTTGAACTCGATGAGGTCCGTGCCGAAGTCGGTGCACACGTTCCGCATGATCTCTTCGCAACGCGTCAGCATCTCGTCATTGAAGACGTTCCGCCGGTACTTGGTGACAAACACCAAATGCGCATGCAGGTGGTAGACGACGCGACGGCCGCGCCGTACGCACGAATTTGGCTCCCAGCGTGGTGACATGAACCAAGTGTAGTAGGATCGAGCGAAGCTCGAACCGAAGGGGGTGGGCCGGGTGATCCGTACGTACAAGTTCCTCATGAGGCCCACCGTGGGCCAGGCGATCGCGCTCCGCGGGATGCTGGCCGATCACTGCTCCCTCTACAACGGTGCGTTGCAGGAGCGCCGGGACGCCTACCGGCACGCCTCGAAGACAAGCGTCACGTACGGGCAGCAGTCCGCCCAGCTCAAGGACATCCGGGCATTCGACCCCGAGCGTCAGGGTCGCTGGTCGTTCTCCAGCCAACAGGCGACGCTGCGCCGCCTGGACAAGGCGTTCGCCGCGTTCTTCCGCCGGGCCAAGGCCGGGGGAGAAGCCGGGCTATCCCCCGTGTTCGGGGCGTGAACTGGTTCGGCACGGTCGATTTCCCCAGGGACGGGGACGGCTGCCGCTGGGACTCCACCCCACGCGACCCCGTCACCCGGGTCCGCTTCCAGGGCGTGGGGCACGTCAAGGTCAACCAGCACCGGCCGGTGGTCGGCAGGGTCAAGACCGTCTCGGTAAAGCGCGAGGGCTGCAAGTGGTTCGTCGTGCTGACCGCCGAGCAGGTGCAGCCCGAGCCCCTGCCCAAGACGGGTTCTGTGGTCGGGATCGACCTCGGCATAGCCTCGTTCCTCACCGTTTCCAACGGTGAGCACGTCGGGAACCCACGTCACGCCCATAAGGCCGCCGTGAGGCTGGAGGCCGCGCAGCGGGCGTTGAGCCGCTTCCCGCACCGCAGGGCCAAGGACCGCACTCGCAATCACCAGCGGGCCGCCATGAAGGTCGCGGTCCTGCACGGCAAGGTGCGCCGCCAGCGGCTCGACCACGCGCACAAGATCGCGCTCGGACTGGTCCGTGAGCACGACTTCATCGCGCACGAAGACCTCAAGGTCCGCAACATGAGCACGGCCCCCGCCCCCAGACCCGACCCCGGGACACCAGGCGCGTTTCTGCCCAACGGAGCCGCCGCGAAGGCCGGGCTCAACCGCTCAATAGCTGACGCCGGTTGGGGGGTGTTCCTGATGATCCTGCACGCCAAGGCTGAAAGCGCCGGACGGGAAGTGATTGCCGTGGACCCCCGCAACACCTCCCGCGAGTGTCCCGAATGCGGGCACGTTGTGAAGGAGAACCGGCCCACACAGGAGAAGTTCCACTGCGTCTCGTGCGGTCACCGGGCACACGCCGACGTTGTCGGAGCAACTAACGTTCTACGGGCCGGGCTGGTCCGTCGCGACGTCAACTGGACCTAGCGAGAAGCCACCCCGTTTACGGGGTGGAGGAGTCACGACGTTCTCCACGGCCGTGTGCGAGAAGAGGTTGAAGCGCTGGAAGGCCATGCCGATGTCCCGGCGCTGGGCGGAGACCTTGCGGTCCTTCAGCTCGTAGAGCTTGTTGCCCTGCTGGCGGTAGCCAACCAGCCCGCCGTCCACGTACAGCCGGCCGAACCCGGCGCCTCAATGGATGCAAGAGTTGGGTTACCGGAATCCCCACCGGCAGCTCGGCAAGCCGAAACGGTCCGCCGAACGAACCAACAGGCCATCGCGAAAGATCGAGGCGAGAAACTCTTGATCAACTAGCGTTGGAGGTAATCACCCTGGTCGCTGCATTCCTACTGTCAGTCGGCTCGCGCAAGCAGCCGCCAGAGACTGCTCAGTACTCGACCGGCGAGGGGCTGCATGAGCACCTTCGAGACGGAAAGGTAGAACGGTGTTCGTCAGAGATGCCCCCCCCAGATCCGTTCCGGGGGGGCATCA
>NZ_BAAAXZ010000089.1:0-18355 GCF_039535865.1 Streptomyces thioluteus | reverse complement strand
AAGGTCGCCGTCGTCGACGCCACCGGCAAGGTGGCCGCGACCGAGACGATCTACCCGCACGTCCCGCAGAACAAGTGGGACGCCTCGCTGGCCGCGCTGGCCCGGCTCGCCCGT
This sequence comes from Streptomyces thioluteus, assembly GCF_039535865.1. Classification (NCBI taxonomy): domain Bacteria; kingdom Bacillati; phylum Actinomycetota; class Actinomycetes; order Kitasatosporales; family Streptomycetaceae; genus Streptomyces; species Streptomyces thioluteus. The sequence continues at coordinate 18,241 of NZ_BAAAXZ010000089.1, read as the reverse complement.
GAGCACGGCGTCGAGCTCGTCGCCATCGGCAACGGCACCGCCTCCCGCGAGACGGACCGGCTGGCCGCGGACCTGATCTCCCGTCACCCCGAGCTCGGCCTCACCAAGGTCGTGGTCTCCGAGGCCGGCGCCTCCGTCTACTCGGCCCTCCGCCTTCGCCTCCCAGGAGCTGCCCGGGATGGACGTGTCGCTGCGCGGCGCCGTCTCCATCGCCCGGCGGCTCCAGGACCCGCTGGCCGAGCTCGTCAAGATCGACCCCCAAGTCGATCGGCGTCGGGCAGTACCCAGCACGACCTGTCCGAGGTGTAAGCTCTCCCGCTCGCTCGGACGCCGTCCGTCGAGGACTGCGTCAACGGCGTCGGCGTCGACGTCAACACGGCGTCGGCCCCGCTCCTCTCCCGGGTCTCCGGCCATCAGCGGCACCCTCGCGGAGAACATCGTCGCCCACCGCGACGCGAACGGTCCCTTCCGCTCGCGGAAGTCGCTCAAGGACGTCTCCCCGGCTCGGCCCCAAGGCGTACGAGCAGTGCGCCGGCTTCCTGCGCATCCGCGGCGGGGACGACCCGCTGGACGGGTCGAGCGTCCACCCCGAGGCGTATCCGGTGGTCCGGGCGATGGCGAAGCGGACGGGCGGCGACGTCGCCGCCCTCGTCGGCGACACGGGCGTGCTGCGCTCGCTGCGCCCCGAGGACTTCGTCAGCGACTCCTTCGGCCTGCCGACCGTGACCGACATCCTGCGCGAGCTGGAGAAGCCGGGCCGCGACCCGCGTCCGGCGTTCCGGACGGCCACCTTCAAGGAGGGCGTCGAGAAGATCGGCGACCTGGAGCCGGGGATGGTGCTGGAGGGCGTCGTGACGAACGTGGCGGCGTTCGGGGCGTTCGTGGACGTGGGGGTGCACCAGGACGGGCTGGTGCACGTGTCGGCGATGTCGCGGACGTTCGTGAAGGACCCGCGGGACGTGGTGAAGCCGGGAGACATCGTGCGGGTGAAGGTGCTGGAGGTGGACGCGGTGCGGAAGCGGATTTCGCTGACGCTGCGGCTGGACGACGACGCGCGGGCGGGTGCGCGGCCCGCCGCGCGGGAGCCGCGCCGGGGTGGCGCTGCCCCTCGCCCGCGGCGGGAGGCGCCTCCCGCCGCGGGCGGGGCGATGGCCGACGCGCTGCGGCGGGCGGGTCTTGTGCGGCCGGATCGCGGCCGCTGACGTCTTCTTCCCCACCCCGCCCTTTCACCGTTTCTCCGCGCGCTCCGCGGGGGGGGGCAACACGGCTGCGCCGCATTCGTCCTCAAGCGCCGGACGGGCTGAATCAGCCCGTCCCGGCGCCCCCCGGACTTCGCCCGAAGGGCGAAACGGGGGTCCGGGCGTCTCCCCCCGGCAAACGGAGAAAGGGCGGGACCGGGGCACACCCCTACGCGGACGCGTAGCGCGGGACTGTTTCTCGAAGAGCCAGGGGCCGAGGACATCGGCCACGCTCCGGCCCGTCACCCGTGCCGCATGCGCGAGGAACGCGTCCCGTGTCCGCGCTCCCGCCCCGCCGCGCCTCGTGCCAGGTGCGCAGGACGCGGAAGAAGCGAGTGTCGCCCACGGCCAGGCGGAGCGCGTGGAGGCGCAGGCGCCGCGGACGTAGATGCGGTCGTCGAAGAGGTGGCCGCCGGCCGGGGTCGGCGATGCGCAGGTTCTGTCCGGCGGCCCGGCCAGCTCGTCGCGGGCCCGCCGCGCGAGCGTGTCCGCGTCGTCCTCGTCGAGGTGCTCGGACCACAGCCACTCCGCGTACGTGGCGAACCCCTCGTTGAGCCAGATGTGCTGCCAGTCCGCCGAGACTGACGCTGTTGCCGAACCACTGGTGCGCCGTCTCGTGGGCGACGAGCGTCTCCCAACCCCGCCTGCCGTCCATGTGGTTGGTGCCGAAGACGGAGAGCGTCTGGTTCTCGACGGGCGCCGCCAGCTCCGCGTCGACGACGACCACTCCGTAGGACTCGAAGGGGTAGTCGCCGAAGAGGTCGGTGAAGACCTGGAGGATCCGCCCCTGGCGGGCGAGGTCGTGCCGGACCTCCTTCGCCCGCCCGGCGGGGTAGGCGATGTGCACCGGCACGGGCGCCCCCGCGTCCTCGACCGTCCAGGTCTCCCGCGCGAACCGCCCGGTGTAGACCGCCGCGAGGTAGCTGGCCATCGGCCCGGGGTGGTGGTACGTCCAGCGCGCCGACCCGCCCGTCTCCCGGTGCTCGACCAACGAGCCGTTGGCCAGCGCCTGGTGGCCGCCGGGGACGGTGATCTCGAAGGTGTAGGACGCCTTGTCGTCGGGCCGGTCGTTGCAGGGGAACCACGACGGCGCGCCCACCGGCTGGGAGGCGACGAGCGTGCCGTCGTGGTCGTCGCCGGTGCGGTCCCAGCCGATGGGCCCGAACTGCGAGGAGACCGGGCGGGGCCGGGCCGCCGTAGCGGATGTCGAGCTCGAACGGCCGGCCCACCTCGAGCACCCGGGGCGCGGTGATCAGGAGCTTGCCGCCCCGACGCCGGAAGGCGACGGGGCGGTCGTCGAGCCGGGCCTCGCGCACGTCGAGCCGGGCGAGGTCGAGTTCGACCCGGTCGACCGCGCTGTTGGCGACGGCCTCGATGCGGGCGTGGCCGTCGAGCCATCCCGCCCCGGGGTCGTAGCCGATCCTGAGGTCGTAGGCCAGGGTCTGGTGGCCGTACGAGCCGTGTCCCGGGAAGTACGGCCGCGCCTGCTCCCGGGGCGCCCGGCGCCGGGGACCGGAACCGGTCGCGCCGCGGCGGCGGTCAGCGGGAGCACCGCCGCCGCGAGCAGGGCGCGGCGGCTGCACGTGGATCGGGCGCCCATGTCACGCGGCGGCTTCCCGCTCCGCCGCCGGCAGCGGGGCGGGCGGCCCGCTCGCCGGCGATGGGGTTGCCCGCCCAGCGGGTGCCCGCCGGGACGGACTCGCCGCGCATGACGAGGGAGGAGGGGGCGACGGCGGTGTGCGCGCCGATGTGGGTGCCGGGGAGCACGATGCCGTGCGGGCCGAGCGAGGCCCCTTCGGCGAGGTGGACGGTGTCCATACGCATGATCCGGTCGTGGAAGAGGTGGGTCTGGAGGACGCAGCCGCGGTTGACGCTGACCCCGTCGCCGAGGGTGATGAGGTCGGTCTCCGGCAGCCAGTGGGTGTCGCACCACACGCCCCGGCCGATCTTCACGCCCAGGGTGCGCAGCCACCAGTTGAGCACGGGGGTACCGGTGAAGGGGCCCGCCAACCAGGGGACGGCGAGGGATTCCACGAAGGTGTCGTACAGCTCGTTGCGCCACACGAACGAGCTCCACAGCGGGTGCTCGGCCGTCCTGAAGCGGCCCATCAGCAGCCACTTGGCGACCGTGGCCAGCAGCCCGGCGGCCAGGGAGCAGACGACGAGCAGCGGGATGCCGACGAGCGCGGCGAGCCCCAGGCCGCCGGTGTTGAGGGCCTGCTGTTCGCCGATGAGCACCACGTCGGCGAGCGCGAGGCCGAGCATCAGCGGGAGGACGCGGCAGAGTTCGACGGCCGAGCGGGCCAGGACGAGGCGCCGCGGGGGCTCGAAGGTGCGGCCGGCGTCGGCCGTGGTGGCCACGCGCGGCAGCGGCATGGCGGGGCGGCCCAGCCAGGAGGTGCCGGGTTCGGCGTGCTCGGGCGCGTCGGACAGGACGCCGATCAGGCCGTGGTCGGGGACGGCACGGTCGGGGCCGATGATGCCGGAGTTGCCGAGGAAGGCACGTCGCCCGACGCGGGCGGTGCCCAGGCGCAGCCAGCCGCCGCGCAGTTCGTAGGGCGCGACAAGGGTGTCGTCGGCGAGGAACGCGCCGTCGTCGACGGTCAGCAGGGACGGCAGCGGGAGCACGGTGGACAGCTCGGCGCGGCGGCCGACCTTCGCACCCAGCATCCGCAGCCACACGGGGGTGGCGAGGCTGGCGTAGACGGGGAAGAGGTTGCGGCGGGCGCCGTCGAGCAGGCGGGTGATGAACCAGGCGCGCCAGGCGACGCCGCCGCAGGCCGGGTGGAGGCCGGGCGCGATGCCCCGGTTCAGGACGCGGACGGTGAGCGCGACGACGAGCATCCAGCAGAGCGTGGTGACGACGGTGAGCACCGGGACGGCGAGCAGGACGCGCAGGGCGACCGAGCCCAGCGAGACGCTGTCCTTGATCAGGAAGTAGGTGACGACGAGGGCGGGCGCGGCCGCGATCAGCGGCAGCAGCGGCATGCCGGCCAGGGACAGCGCGTAGGCGGCGGCCCAGCGGCGGGAGCGCCCGGCGCGGGGTTCGGGCCAGCCGTCGGACGGGCGGACGGGTCCGCCGGCCCGGTGGGCGGCGGCGTCGGGGCGGGCGGGCGAGCCGACCCAGGTCTGTCCGGCGGGCACATGGCCGTCGAGGCAGGCGCCGGCGGCCAGTTCGGCGCCGGGGCCGAGGGAGGAGCCGGGCATCAGCATGCTGCGGTGGCCGGCGCGGGAGTTCGCGCCGAGCCGTACGGTGCCGACGTGCAGGGTCTCGCCGTCGATCCACCAGCCGGCGATGTCGGCCTCGGGCTCGACGCTCGCGCCGTCGCCGAACTCGGCGAGGCCGGTGACGGGGGGCATGGCGTGCAGCGCCACGTCGCGGCCGGCCCGGCAGCCGAGGGCGCGGGCGTACCAGGCGGCCCACGGGGTGCCCATCAGGGCGGGGACGCCGAAGGCGGCGACGGTCCGTTCCGCGGTCCACAGCCGGAGGTGGACCCGGCCGCCGCGGGGGTGGGCGCCGGGGGCGATCCCGTGGGTCAGCAGCCGGGCGGCGGCCGCGCCGATCGCGAACCGGCCCGGGGCGCTGAAGAGCAGGACCCAGGCGACGATCAGCAGCCACCAGGCGGTGTGGGGCGCCCAGCTCTGCGGCGCGAGGATGCCGAGGACGTTGTCGGCGACGGCGAGTCCGGTGAGGATGCGCAGGCCCTGGACGCCGTAGAGAACGGTCTGGACGAGGATCTGGGCGGCGCCGGTGCGGCGGCGCACGGGACGGACGGTCCGCTTCGGGGCGGGGTGGTCGACGGGGGCGTCGAGGGAGTCGATGTGCTCGGCCATGTCCGCGAGGACGGTGTGCCGGTAGAGGCCCGCGACGGAGACGCCGGGGTGGTGCGCGCGCAGGGCCGAGGCCATGCGCGCGGCGGTCAGGCTGGTGCCGCCCATGGTGACGAAGTCGTCGTCGGCGCCGGGCCGGACGCCCAGCAGCTCCTCCCACAGCGCGGCCAGGCGGGCGGCGGTGCCGTGCAGCTCCTCGGTCCGCACGGTGCCGTCGTCGCCGGTGGTGGGCAGGGGCCAGGGCAGGGCGTTGCGGTCGACCTTGCCGGAGGTGCGGGTGGGGCAGGTCGTCGACCTCGGCGAGGACGGGGACGAGGGCCGCGGGCAGCCGCTCGGTCAGCTGCTTTCTGGCGCTCGCCCGGTCGAAGCCGGTTCCGGGCACGAGGTAGCCGACGAGCAGCTGCGAGCCGGACGGGGGTGGTGCGCACCGCGGCGGCGGCGCCGCGTACGCCGGGGAGTTCGCCGAGCGCGGCGTCGATCTCGCCGAGCTCGATGCGCCGACCGCCCAGTTTGACCTGGTCGTCGGCGCGGCCGGCGAAGACCAGGCCCGCCTCGTCGGCGCGGACGAGGTCGCCGGTGCGGTAGGCGCGCTCGCTGTCGAGGGCGGCGCAGGGGCGGAAGCGCTCGGCGTCCTTGGCGGGGTCGAGGTAGCGGCCGGTGCCGACGCCGGCGATGACGAGCTCGCCCTCGGCGCCGAACGGGACGGGGTCGCCGTTCTCGTCGACGACGGCGAGGTCCCAGCCGTCGAGCGGCAGGCCGATGCGGACGGGCTCGCCCGGCTCCATCCGGGCCGCGCAGGCGACGACGGTGGTCTCGGTGGGGCCGTAGGTGTTCCACATCTCGCGGCCGGGGACGGCGAACCGCTCGACGAGGCCGGGCGGGCAGGCCTCGCCGCCGACGATCAGCAGCCGGACCCGGTCCAGCGACTCCTGGGGCCACAGGGCGGCGAGGGTGGGGACCGTGGAGACGACGGTCACCCCCCGCTCGATCAGCCAGGGGCCCAGCTCGTGGCCCGCCCGGACCAGGGAGCGCGGGGCGGGGACCAGGCAGGCGCCGTGCCGCCAGGCCAGCCACATCTCCTCGCAGGAGGCGTCGAAGGCCACCGACAGGCCCGCGAGGATCCGGTCGCCGGGGCCCAGCGGCTCGTCCTGGAGGAAGAGCGCGGCCTCGGCGTCGGCGAAGGCCGCGGCGCTGCGGTGGGACACCGCGACGCCCTTGGGGGGCACCGGTGGAACCGGAGGTGAAGATGATCCAGGCGTCGTCCTCGGACAGCGGGAGCCGGGGCGCGGCCGCCACCGGCCGGCGCACGCCCGCGGCGAGCGAGCCGTCCGCGACGACGACGCCGCAGACCTCGGCCTCGTGGAACACCGTGGCGGCGCGTTCCTCGGGGTCGTCGGCGTCCACGGGCACGTACGCGGCCGAGCAGCGCAGGACGGCGAGGATCGAAAGATAGAGCTCCGCGGTCCCGGAGGGGACCCGGATGCCGACCCTGTCCCCCGGCCCGACTCCGGCCGCGCGCAGCCGGTCGGCCCGTTCCTCGACCGCGGCGGACAGCTCCCGGTAGGTGAGCACGCCGGCCTCGGTGTCGAGAGCGGGGGCCTCGGGGTGGGTGGCCGCCGTCGCATCGAGGACGTCGATCAGGGTGCGCTCACCGTGGGGCGGTGCGCCCGGATAACGCGCCCGCCCCACTGACGATGCCAGTGGGGTGGGCGGGCTGGAACTGGAAAGAGTCGGGGACATGGCCTTACGCCTCAATTCGACGTCGGAGATGCGGACGCCCCTCGGACGTCCGCACCCACAGACGTCGCTCCGCACCCACGGGTTCGTATGACGAGGCCAATGTTCCGTAAATCGAACACCTGGCGGAGATGCCTCGGGGCGGACTCATTTTCCACGGTACGTGCCGTTCCTCCGGAAAACCACGGTTTTCCGGGGCTGAGGGCCGCTCCACCCCTTGGCGAAGAGTTGACCTGCGGCTGAGGTTGTTTTCGGGAAGAAATTCCCCCGTTCGGACCATCAGGACGCGGATCCACAGGTTCAGCGCTCGATAATGCGGCCCGCTTCGACCTCGATCCGGCGGGTGGTGTGCACGGCGTCGAGCATCCGCCGGTCATGGGTGACGAGCAGGAGCGTCCCGGTGTACGAGGCCAGCGCGGACTCCAGTTGCTCGATGGCCGGCAGGTCGAGGTGGTTGGTCGGTTCGTCAAGGACGAGCAAATTGACGCCGCGCGCCTGGAGCAGGGCGAGCGCGGAACGCGTCCGTTCACCCGGCGAGAGCGTCGCGGCCGGGCGCAGGACGTGCTCGGCCCTGAGGCCGAACTTGGCCAGCAGCGTGCGGACTTCGGCCGGGACGAGCTCCGGCACCGCCGCCCCGAAGGCGTCGAGCAGCGTCTCCGGCCCGAAGAACAGCGCCCGGGCCTGGTCCACCTCGCCGACGACCACGCCGGGGCCGAGCGAGGCGGTGCCCGCGTCCAGCGGGAGCCTGCCGAGCAGGGCGGCCAGCAGGGTCGACTTGCCCGAGCCGTTGGCCCCCGTGACCGCGACCCGGTCCGCCCAGTCGATCTGGAGGTCCACCGGGCCGAAGGCGAACTCCCCGCGGCGGGCCTCGGCGCCGCGGAGCGTCGCCACGACGGCGCCCGAGCGGGGCGCGGCGGCGATCTCCATCCGCAGCTCCCACTCCTTGCGCGGCTCCTCGACGACGTCCAGCCGCTCGATCAGCCGCTCCGTCTGCCGGGCCTTGGCCGCCTGCTTCTCCGTGGCCTCCGCGCGGAACTTGCGGCCGATCTTGTCGTTGTCGGTGGACTTGCGGCGGGCGTTGCGGACGCCGTGCTCCATCCAGTTCCGCTGGGTGCGGGCGCGGGCCTCCAGGCCGGCCCGGGTGTCCGCGTACTCCTCGTACGCCTCGCGGGCGTGCCGGCGGGCCCGGGAGCGCTCCTCCAGGTACGCCGCGTAGCCGCCGCCGTAGAGGTTGACCTGCTGCTGCGCCAGGTCCAGCTCCAGCACCTGGTTGACCGTGCGGGTGAGGAACTCGCGGTCGTGGCTGACCAGGACCGTGCCGGCGCGCAGGCCGGTGACGAAGCGCTCCAGGCGGTCGAGGCCGTCCAGGTCGAGGTCGTTGGTCGGCTCGTCGAGGAGGAAGACGTCGTAGCGGCTGAGGAGGAGGGAGGCGAGGCCGGCGCGGGCCGCCTGGCCGCCGGACAGGCTGGTCATGGGGCGGTCCAGGCCGACGGTGAGTCCGAGGTCGGCGACGACCTCCTCGGCGCGGTCGTCGAGGTCGGCGCCGCCGAGCGCCAGCCAGCGCTCCAGGGCGGCCGCGTACGCGTCGTCGGCGCCCTTCGCGCCCTCGACGAGCGCCTCGGTCGCGGCGTCCAGTGCCGTCTGGGCGGCGGTGACGCCGGTGCGGCGCGCGAGGAAGGCGCCCACGGTCTCGCCGGGGCGGCGGTCCGGTTCCTGCGGGAGGTGGCCGACGGTGGCGGAGGGCGGGCTGAGCCGGAGGGCTCCGCCGGTCTCCTTCGGCCCCTCGCCGGCGCCCGCGAGCAGCCGGAGAAGGGTGGACTTGCCCGCTCCGTTGGCCCCGACGAGGCCGATCACATCGCCGGGGGCGACGACGAGGTCGAGCCCGGAGAAGAGGGTGCGGTCGCCGTGGCCGGCGGAGAGGTCTTTGGCGACGAGGGTGGCGTTCATGGCGGTCCGAGCGTACCGGGCCGGCGGGCCCGGCCCCGAAGGGGTTTCCTCCCCACCCCGCCCTCTCCCCGTCTCCCGGGGCCCGTCCCCCGGCCCCGAACCGCCCTCCGGGCGGCGAGCGGGGGTGAGTCCCACCGGGCGGTGGCCGGCGGCGCGGCGGACGGCGCGGGCGCCAGGTCGGAGGCGCGGGGCGGGAACGCCGCCAGGTCCACCAGGCGCAACAGCAACGGGACGCCGTCGACCGCGAAGTCCACGAAGTCCCGTCGCGTCCGGCACACCGGCCCGGTCAGGACACCGCCGGCGCGCGTCGCGGGCGCCAGCCCGAAGGTCGCGTACTCCGCTGACATGGTGCGGAGTATTCCCCGGATTCCCCGGACTGTGCCGCTTCGTGCCCTGCGCACCCCAACAGGGCGGAGCAGCCGGTACCTTCACCCCATGGCAAGCGATGTGATCGTGGTGGGATCGGGAGTGATCGGCCTGACCACCGCCGTCCTCCTCGCGGAGCGCGGGGCGCGAGTCGAGGTGTGGACGCGCGAGACGGCCGCGCAGACAACCTCGGCGGTGGCCGGGGGGCTGTGGTGGCCGTACCGGATCGAACCGGCCGACGCCGTCGCCGCGTGGTCGCTCACCTCCCTCGCCGTCCTGACGGAGCTGGCGGGGCGCCCGGAGGAGACCGGGGTCCGCCTGGTGGACGGGACGGAGGCGGGCACCTCGACAGGCGAACTGGGCGGATGGGCACGGCAGGTGCCGGGCCTGCGGGACGCGGCGCCGAAGGAGGTCCCGAACGGCTGGGACCGCGCCGTCCGCGCCCGGCTGCCGCTCGTCGACATGCCCGCCCACCTCGGCCATCTGCAGCGCCGGCTCGGCGCGGCGGGCGGCACGGTCACCCTGCGCCCGGTCAACTCCCTGGCCGACGCGGGCCGGGCGGCGCCCGTCGTCGTCAACTGCTCGGGCCTGGGCGCCCATCACCTCGCGGCGGACCGGCACGTCCACCCGGTGCAGGGGCAGCTGGTGGTCGTGGAGAACCCGGGCGTGGCCGAGTGGTTCGCGGCCGCGACCGACGACCGCGCGACCGACACGCTCTACGTCCTGCCCCAGCCGTACGGCCTCGTCCTCGGCGGTACGGCGCGTCCGCACGTCTGGGACCGCACGCCGTCACCGGCCGTGGCCCAGGCGCTCATCGCCCGCTGCGCCCGGGTGCACCCGGGCCTGACGGGGTCCCGGGTGCTGGCGCACCGGGTGGGGCTGCGCCCGGCGCGCCACCGGGTCCGCCTGGAGGCGGACCCGGAACGGCTGCCGGGCGGCGCCCTGCTGGTGCACAACTACGGGCACGGCGGCGCGGGCGTCACGGTCTCGTGGGGCTGTGCGCGGGAGGCCGTGGCGCTCGTGCTCAGGGAAGGTGCGTGAGGGACGGGACGCGCAGCCCCCGCGGGCGCTCCGGGAGGAGCGACGGTGCGGCCGCCGCGGCCCCCGACGTGGCGCGGGCGAAGGCCCGGTAGCCGCCGACGAGCGGCAGGTCCGCCGAGGTCGCGTGGAGATCCACGGTCAACTGCGGGGTGGTGGCGGCCGGTTCGATCAGCCCCGCGTCCGTGCCGGCGACGATCAGCGCCAGGCGGTGCCCGGCCGGGACGACGTGGTCGGTGGCGGCCAGGTCGAGGGTGATGGTGTAGGCCCGGCCGGGGGTCACGGACCGGCCGTGCCGCGCGGAGGCGTAGTGGCCCAGGTCGGCCCAGCCCCGGCTGAAGACGGTGGAGTCCACCTGCTTGGTGTCGGCCTCGGTGCGCTTGAAGCAACCGGTGTCGCCGGTGGTGCCGCTGCCCCAGCAGGTGCTGTCGGGCAGGGTGCGGATGCCCTCGCCGTCGCCCGCGTAGTCGCGGACGGAGGCCGGGCCCAGGTCGACGAGGACGGCCGACAGATGGGCGGACGAGGTGGGACGGCGTCACCCTCAGCCGCACCGTCGAGGATCCGGACAGCCGCAGGTCGCGGGTGAGCGGGCGGGTGACGAACCCGGCCTTGTCGGGCGTCGCCCGGTCGACCGCGGTCGACCAGTCGGCCTCGCTCCGCCGCGGGTCGTCGGTGAACTTCGTGGTCGTGCCCGGCGCGGCCTGGCCGAGGCCGAGCGTGCCGACGCCCGCGACGGGTCCGGCGGCCGGGCGCAGGGTGGTCGTCCGGGTGCCGGCCGGCGGCCAGGCGCGGTCGGTGGACCACCGGTCGGGGGCGCGCTCCACGTCGGCCATCGGCTCGCGCTCGATGCCGTTGTCGTAGCCGAGCAGGTAGTGGTCGAACCAGCGGTGCAGGGTGGGCACCCACGCCTCGCGGCGGAAGTCGAACGGGTCGACGTGCCCGGTCTGCGACAGCCAGATCTTGCGCTCCACGCCGTGCGCGGCGAGCGCGTCCCACCACTGGCCGAGGTGCTTGGTGCGGACGTTGAGGTCCTGCATGCCGTGCACCGCGAAGACGCTGGCCTTCACCTTGCCCGCGTCGCGGACGTAGTCGCGCTCGCTCCACAGCGGCGTCCAGTCGCCGTTGCGCGGCGCGCCCTCGACGAGCTTGCGCTGGACGGCGGAGCAGCGGGCGTGCGCCCCGTCGCTCTCGACGCGGGAGGCGAGCCCGTCGGGGCCGCTGCCGAACAGGGCGGCGCCCTTGGCGAAGTAGTAGTCGTACCAGGAGGAGATGGCGCCGATCGGGACGATGGTCTTCAGCCCGTCCACGCCGGTGGCGGCGACGCCGTTGGCGACGGTGCCGTCGTAACTCTTGCCGATCATGCCGACGGCTCCGGTGGACCACCCGGCCGTCACGGGCGTACCGCCGGTGCGCGAACCGTAGCCGCGCGCCCGGCCGTTGAGCCAGTCGACGACGGCCTTGGCGGACCGGACGTCGGAGCGGCCGCCGACGTCGACGCAGCCGTCGGAGCGGTTGGTCCCGGCCAGGTCGACGAGGACGACGGCGTAGCCGCGGGGGACGAAGTAGTTGTCGTAGTAGAGGGGGAACTGGACGGGGTTGCCCCGCTCGTCGTAGGTCTTCTTCTGGCTCTCGTTGCCCCGGCCGCAGCACGAGTAGTAGGGGCTGGCATCCATGATCACCGGTACCCGGCGGCCCTGTTCGGCGGGTTCGCGGGGCCGGACGATGTCCACGGCGACCCGGTCGGTGCGGCGGGCCCCGGTCCCGACCTCCACCCACACCGACTCGCGGACGGCGCGGTCGTAGGAGTAGACGGGTCTGCTCTCCCACGCCGCGCCCCCGGTCGGGTGCGGCGTGCGCCTGACCGGGCGGCGAGAGGAGGACGGCCAGCAGGGCGGTCAGGGCCGTCGCGACGAGGGTGGTCAACGGTATGCGGGTGTTCCGCGTGGGTTTCGGCACGGGCGGGACAGTACGCGGGTCAACTGCCGTGCAGAAGGGGCGCGGAGGATGTTCCGGGCCACAGCGGGCCCACGGGGGTCAGGGACCCGCGGGGGACACGGTGGCCGAGGTGAGGAAGAAGGTCACGGCGTAGGTGAAGCGGCCGGTCGCCGCCGCGTCGTCGAAGCGGCGCACGAAGCGGTCGGCCTCGGCCGGGGCGAGGTGGCCCTGATGGGCCGCGGGTGCGGGCCCAGTCGCGGATCCCCTGGACGTGGTCTACGGTCCGCGGGTCGCGGACCACCAGCGTGTGCGCCTCGGCCGCCACGTCGGCCAGCCCGCGTTCGGCGAGCATGGCGGGCTGCTGGTGGGCGAGCGCCCCGCCGCGCACACCCGTCGTCGACGCGCAGGGCGAGGACGCGGCGGGCCAGTTCGGGTTCGCCGATGTCCAGCACCTGGGTGCCGTAGTCGAGAGCGGCGAGCCACGACGCGTCCGCCGGGCAGCACGACCCGCAGCATCTCGTCGATGACCCGGCCCGGGTCGGCGACGTGCTGGAGGACGAGGTCGGCCCACGCGCCGTCGAAACTTCCGGCGCGGAAGGGCAGATGGTGGGCGTCGGCCACCAGCGCCGCGCCGACACCGCCCGCACGCGCCGCGCCCGGCCATCGCCAGGGACAGGTCGGGCGGCGACCGCGCGGGCCCCGGTCTCGGCGGTCAGCGCCAGCGCCGTCGTGCCGGCCCCGGCGCCGACGTCGAGGAACCGCTGTCCGGGGCGGGCGCGCAGGAGGGTGCGGAGGCGCTGTTTGTAGGAGGTGTGGAACGGCGAACGGGTGCGCCGCCGCAGGTTGTGGTCACCAGGTGGGCGGGGTCGGCACTGGCATCCACGTCCGACCAGGGACGCGACAGCGTGTGTTGGGCCATTGGCCGGTGATCGTAGGACTGATAGGTGAGCTTCGCGGTGGTCCTGGCGTCCCGATCACCCCGAACGGTGATGGAACGGTCCTCCAGGGCCTTCGCGTGGCCGTGATTCATTCGCTCCATGGGGTGTTCCACCTCGTGATGACGGCCGGATGTCAGTCACGTGTCCGGATTCGGCATGGACATTCCCAGGACAACGATGAGTGCATAGGCTGCGGTCGATCTTCGTCTCCACTCGGCGGCCGCTAACCGGCCGTCCACCCCCTACGAGTTGGAGTGTCCCGTGCGTCCCAGACTCCTCGTTTCCAGCGCCGCCGCTGGCCGCCGCCTTCCTGCTGCTGCGGGGTCCCCGCGTCGGCGGCCGACGGCACTCCGGGCGCGCCGGGCCTCGGCGACTCCTACTACCCGGACGCCGGCAACGGCGCGCTACGACGTCTCCCATTACGACCTGCGGCTCAAGTACCAGCGAAGACGGACCGGCTGGAGGGCACCGCGACCCTCACCGCCACCACCACCCAGGCGCTGTCCCCGCTTCAACCTGGACTTCCTGCTGGACGTCAACGAGGTTCTGGTCAACGGGAAGAAGGCCGCGTTCGCGAAGTACCGGGGTCCACGAGCTGGAGATCACCCCGTCCGCCCCGCTGCCGCAGGGCAAGCACATCACCGTCGTCGTCCGTTACAGCGGAACCCCCTCCGCCGTCAAGGTAGGGAAATTCACCGCCTGGCAGCGCACCCCCGACGGCGGGGTCGTCGCGCAGGAGCCGGAGTCGGCCGCCTGGTGGTTCCCGAGCAACGACCACACCGCGCGACAAGGCCACCTTCGACGTCTCGGTCGCCGTCCCCGACGGCGTCCAGGCCATCAGCAACGGCGCCCTCGCCTCGCAGACCTCCAAGCTCGGCTGGACGCGCTACAACTGGCGCTCCACCACAGCCGCAGGCGCCGTACCTGACGACGCTGGCCGTCGGCCAGTTCGAGATCACCACCGACACGACCTCCAACGGGCTGCCGGTCGTCAACGCCTACAGCAAGGACCTGGGCGACAAGCTCGCCCCCGCGAAGGCCAGCGTCGAGCGCACCTCGAGGTCCTCGACTGGGCGCGAGCACGGTCTTCGGCCCGTACCCCTTCACGGCGGCCGGCGGCTACGTGCCCAAACGTCCCACGCGCTTCGCGCTGGAGACCCAGACCCGGCCGTTCTACAGCCCCGCGCCGTTCGCGAACGGCGCCAACGTCTCGCTCGTCGTGCACGAACTGGCCCACCAGTGGTTCGGTGACAGCGTCTCGGTGAAGAACTGGCGGGACATCTGGGTCAACGAGGGCTTCGCCTCCTACGCGCAGTGGCTGTGGTCGGAGAAGGAGGGCGAGGGCACCGCGCAGGAACTCGCCGCCGACTACACCTACGCGCTGTACCCGGCGGACGACCCGTTCTGGACCGTCAGGCCCGGGGACCCGGGCGCGGACAAGCAGTTCGACGGGCCGTCTACCAGCGCGGCGCCATCGCCCTCCAGGCGCTGCGCAACACCGTCGGCGACAAGGTACTTCTTCGAGACGCTGAAGGGGTGGACCGCGAAGAACCGCTACGGCAACGCCTCCGTCCAGGACTTCGTCGCGTACGCCGAGCAGGTCTCGGGCAAGAAGCTCAAGCCGCTCTTCGACACCTGGCTGTTCACCACGGTGAAGCCGAGCGCCGCGGAGGCGGCGAAGGCGGGCATCGGCAAGCCGGCGGCGAATGTCGGCGAAGTCCCTGAAGGCGGACAGGCCCGCGCAGCAGCCGAAGTCCTGGAAGCAGATCCGGGCGGGCGCTCTCCGCGCACAAGCACTGACGACGGGCACGCGGGTCTTTCACAGCTCCGGTGGTACACCAATACTGTTGAGCCACCGGAGCTGTGAGAGCGAGGCATTGCGCATGGGCATGGGCATGGACGACGACACCGGTGAGGCCGAGTTCCCGGCGTCCCTCACCGTCGACGAACTGGCCGCCCGCAGCGGGGTCACCGGTGCGCACCATCCGCTTCTACAGCACCCGCGGCCTCCTGCCCCCGCCGTGCCTCGGCCCCCCGCCGGGTGGGCCGCTACTGCCCCCGGGCACCTCTCCCGCCTCGCCCTGATCGAGGAGTTGCAGCACCAGGGCCTCACCCTGGCCGCCCATCGAGCGCTATCTGCGCCGCCTCCCGGACGACCTCAGCGCCCACACGACCTGGCCATCCACCGTGCGGTCGTGGCCTCCTGGGTGCCCGACACGGCGGCCGAGACCACCCGCGCCGAACTGGAGCGCCGCGCGGGCCGCCCGCTGACCGACGAGGACATCGACAAGCTCGTCGCGATGGACGTGCTGCGGCGCGAGGAGGACACGGACGGGGAGGTCCGCTTCCAGGCGGACCCGGACTGCTGGGCGTCGGTGTCCAGTTTGCTGGACGTCCCGATGACCCTGGACACCCTGCGGGACCGCCCGCGCCGTCCTGCTGTCCCACGCCCGCTCGACGGCGCGCGAGCTCACTCGGCTCTTCCACGAGGAGGTGTGGGGGCCGTACGCGGCGGGCGCGACGGACCCCGAGGAGGTGGAGTCCATGAAGTCGCTGTCGGCGCACATGCCGCCCGCTGGTGGTGCAGGCGCTGGTGACGGCGTTCCAGCGGTCGCTGAGGGAGGAGTTGCGGGCGACGTATGGGGGGTGAGGGTGCGTTGCGCTTCGCGGTTGTGATGCCCCGGTCCCGCCCTTTCACCGTTTCTCGCGCGCTCCGCGCGGGTGCAACGCGGCTGCGCCGCGTTTCGTCCTCAAGCGCCGGACGGGCTGGTTTCCGCGCCCGGGCGCGAATTCAGCCCGTCGGCGCTTGAGGACTTCGCCCGCAGGGCGAATGGGGCCGGGGTCTCACCGGAAGAAACGGTGAAAGGGCGGGACACGGGGCAAACCCCCCGCGGCGCTCACCCCGCCACCCCCGCCTCCTCCAAAGCGCTCCGGGCACGCTCCAGATTTGCTCCCGGGTGCGCGCCAATTCATCCCGCAACCGGGCCACCTCGGTCCGCACCCCCGCCACGGGACCGGCCGGACGTCGCCCGCCCCCGGCTGGAACGCGTCGCCCGCTCCCACGCATCCGCCCAGTCCCGCAACCGCCCCTCCGGCACGTTCCGCAGTGCCGCACGAAGCTCAACAGCACCTCCTTGCGCGGAAAGCGCGTCCCGCGCAGCGCCGAGGGCCGAGGGCTTGCTGCGCGGCAGCAGGCTCACTTCGTCCCGCGGCGTCCACACAGGCCCGTTCCTCCAGTTCGCGCAGGTCGGGTTGCGTGCCGGCCCCCGGCGCAGGTGGGTCATCGCCCTGGAACAGGGCTGCCACGGTTGCGCTGACGACTGCGGCCGTTACGGGCCCGGCAGGCCCGGCAAGGCCCGGGCGGCGGGCCGCAGTACCACGGTCGGCCCTGGTCCACAGCCGCTTCGCCTCGCGCATGTTCGCCCCCGCAGATACGGTGTGAACGCGCGCACACGTGGCCCACTTGGGCAGGGTCTCCCCCTTGGCCGCCCGGTCCAGCGTCGACCGGTGACACCGTCAGCCCATCTCCTGTGCCGTCCGCTGCCATCTGGCTCCAGCTCCCTCACCGGGACGCCCGGCGCAGTGACCGCAGCCACTGCGCCAGCGTCTCGACGGGGTCGGGCTGGGCCAGGGCGCCGTCGACGCGCCCCATCCCCGGCCTCCCTTACGCCCTTCCCCCGGTTCCGCGCACACTAGGAGAGAGGGCCGCCCAGCCCCGTGGCTATCAGAATTGCCCCTGGCCAGCCACACTGCACCGCCGGCCACAAGGTGCGGCAGGTGAACGATCCCGTCCTCGACGGGGATCCCGTAGCGCCACCGATCGGCGTGTGAGCCGAGCAACGGTCACGGGCGATGACGAACGGCGGGTGGTCGTGAGCGGGCGTTGTCAACGTGCGCTCACCGCGTACGCGCGCCGTTCTTCAAAGAGGGTTCCTCCTCGGCTCGTTGCCACTCTGACACGAAAGCCCTCAGCACCTGTGCCGTCCGCGGCCTTGCAGGGGGCCGCGACGGAATGAGGGCTTCACCCTTACCTTCGGGAAACGCAACACGTGGCACGGCAAGGCAATCAGTTCACCCGCGTCCACATCCCGTCCGCTTCCCGTGGTACGGACCACGGCCCGACGTTCCGGCCCTGGTTCACGGGCGCACGGTCGGACGGACGGCGTTCCGGGGCGTGATGACCGTTCGACGAGATGACGCCATTGTGAAACACGGCTGCGAAGGCGGCCGGAGAGGTTGGTCGGCACGGCCTCGCCTTCCCGTCCAGCGATTCACGAGTTGTAGGAGCGGCCCCAGTGCGCGGCACGGCACCCGTTAGTCAGCCGTGAGGGGACGACAGGGCCACCTCCGTCTGCACACCGCACCCTCCAACGAGTAGTGTTCCCTCGGCCCGGCCGTTACCGGCTCTGCCCATTTCAAGGCGGCTCCCCCTCGGCCGTTTGCCACCAGACACCCCCACATGGCGAGAAAGTCGGCCATGCGCGCCGTTGCAGCGGCGCGCGGGCCGGGCGGGGCATCCTCACGGCCCGCGCCCCCAAGACACTACCGGACGGCCGGACACCGCGCCAGGCACATGCCCGGTACCGGGCGGTCGCACCGGTGCCAGCCCGGAGATCCATGTCGTCAGCCCAGAACGGATCGCGTGGTGTCGCGGCGGTGGACGTGCCGGCGCTCCACCCGCAGTTCGGTGGTGAGGACGAATGGCTTACCGTCGTTTTCGCCGACAGGGGCGTCAGGTGTTGATTGCCGATGTCGTCCGAAGTCGAGGTGAGGCCAGGCCGGCGTACCCGTCGTAGGGCCCCGGTGCATCATCCGGTTGTCACGTACTGGTATCGATCTGCCCCTCGCTCACCCCCTCGAAGTAGTGGCCCCGGCCCGTCAGCTGCCCCGGATGCGCCCCTTTACGCCAGCGGGCGTACCCGGGGTGCTCATTGCCGTGACCCGCGCTAAGGTGAAACACCTTCGGGACCTGCACGTACATGCGAACTGGCAGTGTTTTCTTGCGGGCGTACGCCACGGCATTGGAGCCGACGCCCACCTGTACGGGGTGTAGCTCCCGAAGGACACCGTCGGCCGAAAACGGAGGTTTTCCGGCGCCACCGCCAACGATGTCCGTCCGGCCAAAAACTGGCCCCCGCACGATTCCCGACACCGCTGACGAAACGGCCCCGGCTCGATCCGCACACTCGCCCGGCGGATCATCTTCCCTCC
>NZ_BAAAXZ010000088.1:0-22724 GCF_039535865.1 Streptomyces thioluteus | reverse complement strand
CCTCGCGGATCTCCTCGCCGTTGCGGTCGAGGGCGACCACCTGCGCGCCGCGCCGGTAGCACTCGAAGGCGTGCCGGCCCGCGCCGCAGCCCAGGTCGAGGACGCGGTCGCCGGGGGCGAGCGGGAAGCGGGAGAAATCGACGGTCAGCACGGCGGAGGTCTGCTTTCGTCCGGCGGGTGGGTGGGTGACGGGCGGTGCTAGGCGCGACGGACCGGCAGCGGTCCGGTGCCCGCCCGGGCCCGGGCCCTCGCCCGCGCGGCGCGCTCGATCGAGGCGCGGTACTGCTCGACGGTGCCGATCGCGGCCTGCCGCCAGGTGAAGCGGGCGAGCACCCGCTCGCGGCCCGCCGCGCCGAGCCGGCGGCGCAGTTCGTCGTCGTCCAGGAGCCGCTTGAGCGCGCCGGCGAGGGCGTCCGCGTCGCCGGGCGGCACGGCCAGGCAGGTCTCGCCGTCGGGTCCGGCGACCTCGGGGATGGCCCCGCCGGTGGTGGCGACCAGCGGGGTGCCGGTGGCCATGGCCTCGGCGGCGGGCAGCGAGAACCCCTCGTACAGCGAGGGGACGCAGGCGATCTGGGCGCTGCGGACGAGGTCCACCAGCTCGGCGTCGCTGATGCCCTTGACGAACTCCACGGCGCCGTCGAGCCCGTACTGCTCGATGGCCCGGGCGACCGGCCCGTCGTCCGCGCGCTTGCCGACGACGACCAGGTGCGCCCCGGGGACCTCGGTACGGACCTTGGCGAGCGCCTCGACGAGGTGCACCAGGCCCTTGAGCGGGACGTCGGCGCTGGAGGTGGTGACGATCCGGCCGGGGACGACGGGGACGGACGGGTCGGGCGAGAAGAGGTCGGTGTCGGCGCCTATCGGCACCACGTGGACCCGCTCCGGGCGCACCTTGAGGTGGTCCACGATCTCCTGGCGCGAGGAGCCGGAGACGGTGAGGACGGAGGGAAGGCAGCGGGCCACCTTCTCCTGCATGCGCGTGAACGCGTACCAGCGCCGGACGGACATCCTCCGCTTACGGTCGTCCCCCGCGGCCTCCAGCTCCAGCCGCCGGTCCACGGTGACGGGGTGGTGGACGGTGGTGACCAGGGGCGCGCCCAGGTCGGCGAGGAGGCCGTAGCCCAGCGTCTGGTTGTCGTGCACGACGTCGAAGTCGCCGCGGCGGGCGGCGAGATGGCGCCGGGCCCGCAGCGAGAAGGTCAGCGGCTCGGGGAAGCCACCGGTCCACATCGTGGCGACCTCCAGCGCGTCGATCCAGTCGCGGTACTCGTCGCGCTTCGGGGTGCGGAACGGGTCGGGCTGCCGGTAGAGGTCCAGGCTGGGCAGCTCGGTGAGGCTGACGCCCTCGTCCTCGCCCAGGTCCAGGACGGGGTAGGGCTGGGCGCCGATGACCTCGACGCGGTGGCCGAGCCGGGCCAGTTCGCGGGACAGGTGGCGGACGTAGACGCCCTGGCCGCCGCAGAACGGATTGCCCTTGTAGGACAGCAGCGCGATGCGCAGCGGCCCGTCCCCGGTTCCCGCACCGGCGGGGGCCGTCGCGGTGCGCGGACCCGGCCCGGCTGCCCGGTCGGTCTCAGCGGTCACTCGCGGCCCCCAATTCGTCCTGCTGGTTCGGCGGGAGCGTAACCGCTCCGGAATCTCTAGAACAAGTTCCACCCCTGGAAAGGGAGGAAAGCACGACAAGTCGCAAAGGCCCCGGTGCGCGGCGCGCGAAAGGGTGATGAGGCTGTGATGCGCGCCGACGCGTCCGCCGGGCGCCGCGCGGGAAGGGATTCACGCCGACCTGACGTCACGGCTACGGGAGATCGGGAGAACGGGCATGAGCCTGCCGCTTCATCTGTCAGTCAAGCTCGGGAAACACCTGCTCAAGCAGAAGCTGCGGCGCCGGGAGAAATTCCCGCTCCTGGTCGAGGTGGAGACGCTCTTCGCGTGCAACCTCAAGTGCGCCGGCTGCGGCAAGATCCAGCATCCGGCGGGGACGCTCAAGCAGCGGATGCCCGTGCAGCAGGCGCTCGGCGCGGTCGAGGAATGCGGTGCGCCGATGGTGGCGCTGTCCGGCGGGGAACCGCTCATGCATCCCCAGATGCACGTGATCGTCCGGGAGTTGCTGGCCCGCAAGAAGTTCGTGCTGCTGTGCACCAACGCGGTGCTGCTGCCCAAGCACCTCCACAAGTTCCGCCCCGACCGGAACTTCGTCTGGATGGTGCACATCGACGGGCTCAAGGAGCGGCACGACGAATCGGTCAGCAAGGACGGCGTCTTCGACCAGGCCGTGGAGGCCATCCGGCTGGCCAAGTCCAAGGGCTTCCAGGTCTACACGAACAGCACCTTCTTCAACACGGACACCCCGCAGGACATCATCGACGTCCTCGACTTCCTCAACGACGAGCTCAAGGTGGACCGGATGCAGATCTCGCCCGGTTACGCCTACGAGAAGGCGCCCGACCAGGACCGCTTCCTGGGCGTCCAGCAGACCCGCGAGACGTTCCGCAAGGCGTTCGCGGGCGGCAACCGGCAGAAGTGGCGCTTCAACCACTCCGCGCTCTTCCTCGACTTCCTGGAGGGCAAGCGGGACTTCGCCTGCACGCCGTGGGGCATCCCGCTCTACAACCTCAAGGGCTGGCAGCGCCCCTGCTACCTGATGGAGGACGGGTACGCGAGCACGTACCAGGAGTTGCTGGACACCACCGAGTGGGAGAAGTACGGCCGGGGCAAGGACCCGCGCTGCGACAACTGCATGGCGCACTGCGGGTACGAGCCGAGCGCGGTGCTGGCGACGGTGGGCTCCCTGCGGGAGAGCATCCGGGCGGCGACGTCCATGTGACGCCCCGGTGCGCCCCGGTGGGGCGGCTAATCTGGAACGCGTTCCAGTGATCCCGTGATTCGCGTCACTGGGACGCGCCTGTCATGATGCCTGCCCATCGACCGCCGCCTGCTGCGCACGCAGCGCCCGCAGCGTCTGCAGAGGAACGCGAGGAACGCACCGACGTGGGACAGAAGACCGCCGCAGCCGCCGCAGCCCTGATCCCCGGCTCCTGCCCCGCCCCCACGACGGAGCGCCAGGAGGCGCGGCGGCGCGGCATCCTGTCCGCCACGACGCGGCTGGCGAGCCGGGGCGGGTTCGACGCGGTGCAGATGCGGGCGGTCGCGGAGTCGTCGAACGTCGCGCTCGGCACGCTGTACCGCTACTTCCCGTCCAAGATCCATCTGTTGGTCGCGACGATGCAGGACCAGCTGGAGCAGCTCCACGACACGCTGCGCAAGCGCCCGCCGACGGAGACGGATCCGTCGGCGCGGGTCGCCGGCACGCTGATGCGGGCCTTCCGCGCGATGCAGCGGGAACCGCATCTGGCCGACGCGATGGTCCGCGCGCTGACCTTCGCGGACCGCTCGGTCAGCGCGGAGGTCGACGCGGTGTCGCGCCTGACGACGACGATCGTCCTCGACGCGATGGGCCTGGGCGGCCCGCCGACGGCGGAGCAGTTGTCGGTGGTGCGGGTGATCGAGCACACGTGGCACTCGGTGCTGATCACGTGGTTGTCGGGGCGGGCGTCGATCGCGCAGGTGCGGGTGGATATCGAGACGGTGTGCGGCCTGATCCGGCCGTGAGGGGAACTCTCCCCGCCCCGCCCCAATCCGTTTTCGCGGGGGCTGCGCCCCTGCGGCACCCCGCGCGCGCCTACCGCGTGCGGGGCCCGCGCTCCGCGCGGTGGGGGGCCGCGAGTCCGCGCTCCGCGCGGGTGCGGGGCTTCGCCCCTGCGCCCCACCGGGGGCTCCGCCCCCTGGACCCCTGACCGGGGGCTGCGCCCCCTGAACCCCCGAAGCGCCCTCCGGGCGCTGTCCTCAAGCGCCGGACGGGCTGATAGTGCGCGCCCGGGCTGCACTGCGCGCCCGGCTGGATTTCAGGTGCGGGCGCGCCATTTCAGCCCGTCCGGCGTTTGAGGACGAGCGGCGGAGCCGCGATACGGGGTCCGGGGCGGAGCCCCGGAGCAGGGGTGCAGGGGGCGCAGCCCCCGCCGGGGTGCAGGGGGCGCAGCCCCGCCCCCACCGCGCGGAGCGCGGTGCCGGGCCGAGGGGCGCAGCCCCGGGAGAAACTGGGGGCACCTCCTGGGGGCACCTCCTGGGGGCACCCCCAGCGGTAGCTGGGGGAGGTAGCTGGGGGAGGTAGCTGGGGGAGGTAGCTGGGGGAGGTAGCTGGGGGAGGTAGCTGGGGGAGAAAGGGCGGGCCAGGGGCACTCTCCACCGCACCGAGGCGCCCCTCCCCCCGCACCGACTAAAGTGGCAGACCGCCGCAGCCGCACCCCAAGCGCACCGCAACACCACGAGAGGCAACCCCACCCCCATGGCCCCCTCCCTCGACGCCCGCCGCCGCCCCCGCGCAGCCCGCGCCGCCGCGGCCCTCGCCGGCGCCGCCGTCCTGAGCGCGGCCGTGATCCCCGCCGCCGCGGCCGACAACGGCACGCCCGCCCCGGTGGCGGAAGGTCTCTACGGGTCCGCCGACCCCAAGTTCGACGGCGTCTTCCGCCAGTCCCTCGCCTTCCTCGCCCAGCACGCCACCGGCGTCACCCCGGCCCCCAAGGCCGTCGACTGGCTCGCGGGCCAGCAGTGCAAGGACGGCGGCTTCCCCGGCTTCCGCGCCGACACCGGCAAGGCCTGCGACCCGGCGAAGGAGGAGTTCCCGGACCAGACCGCCGCCGCGGTCCAGGCGCTCGCCGCGGTCGGCGGGCGCGGTGCCCAGGTCACCAAGGGCCTCGACTGGCTCAAGTCGCACCAGAACGAGGACGGCGGCTGGGGCATGAACCCCGGCGCCCCCAGCAACGCCAACTCCACGGCCGGCGCGATCGGCGCGTTCGCCGCCGCCGGCCAGGACCCGGCGAAGGTCGAGTCGAAGGGCGGCAGGACGCCCTTCGACGCCCTGCTCACCTTCCAGCTCGGCTGCGACGCCTCCGAGGCCGACCGCGGCGCCTTCGCCTGGCAGGCCCAGAACGGCAAGCTGAACGCCGACAACTTCGCCTCCGCCGCCGCCACGACCGCCGCCCTCGGCAAGGGCTACCTGGTCGAGCCGGCGGACAAGGAGAACAAGGCCGTCCAGCCGCTGAACTGCCCGGGCGGCAAGCCCAAGGACGCCCCCGCCGCCGCCCAGGCCGCCGCCGCGTACCTGGCGAAGAAGCTCGCCGGTTCCGGCAACCACCTGGAGGCGTCCATGCCCGGCGCCCCCAAGGGCCCGGACTACGGCGTGACGGCCGACGCCGTCACCGCCCTCGCCGCGGGCGGCCACCGCGACGCCGCCGGCAGGACGCTGGACTGGCTCCGCTCCAAGGACAGCAAGACCGCCGCCTGGGCCAAGGGCGACAACGGCAAGGGCGACCCCGGCCGGCTGGCCAAGCTCGTCCTCGCGGCCCGCGCGGCCGGCGCCGACCCGCGCGACTTCGGCGGCACCGACCTCGTCGAGACGCTGAACGCGACCGGCCCGAAGCCCGCCGCCGTCGAGAACACCACGGACGAGGAGCAGAAGGACGACAAGGGCTCGTCGTTCGGCGGCTGGTGGTTCGCCGCCGTCGCCTTCGTCGCCGCCGTCGGCGTCGGCTTCCTCTTCAGCAACCGCAGGAAGAAGCAGTCGTGACCCGGGCGCGGGCGACCGCCGCCCTCCTGCTCGCGGGCGTGCTGGCCGTACTGCTCGGCACGGCCCCCGCGCAGGCGGCCGGTTACCGCTACTGGTCGTTCTGGCAGGTCGGCGGCGGCAAGGCATGGACGTACGCCACCCAGGGCCCGTCCCTCGCCCGCCCCGCCGACGGCCAGACCGTCGGCTTCCGCTTCGCCGTCAGCGCGGACTCCGCCGACGCCGCGAAGCCGCGCACGGCCCCCGACTTCGCGGCCGTGTGCGCCCGCACCCCCGCCGAGGAGGGCCGCAAGCGCGTGGCCGTCGTCCTCGACTTCGGCACGTCCGCCGACGCCCCCGGCGGCGAGCGGCCGCCCGCCGCCCGGACGGCCTGCGCCGCACTGCCCCGCGACGCGAGCGCCGGCGACGCGCTCGCCGCCGTCGCCAAGCCGCTGCGCTACAACTCCTCCGCGCTGCTCTGCGCCATCGCGGGCTACCCGAAGTCCGGCTGCGGCGAGCAGGTGGACGCGAGCAAGCAGCACGAAGAGCCTTCCGGGACGAAGCCGGACGACGGCGGCCCCTCCGCCGGCCTGATCGGCGGCATCGCCGCCGTGCTCGTCCTCGGCGCCGCCGCCGCGTGGCAGGCCCGCCGCCGGCGCGCCCGGTGACCCCGGCGCTGCACGCCGGCGCCTGGTGGATATGGGCGCTCGGCCTGGCCGCCGCCGCCTCGCGGACCACCAACCCGCTGCTGCTCGCGCTGCTCGTCGCCGTCGCCGGTTACGTCGTCGCGGTCCGGCACGCGGCCGCCCCCCGGTCCCGCTCGTACGCCGCGTTCCTCAAGCTGGGCCTCGCCGTGATCGCGGTGCGGCTGGTCTTCGCCGTCCTCCTCGGCTCACCGATCCCCGGCACCCACACCCTCTTCACCCTCCCCGAAGTACCGCTCCCGCACTGGGCGCAGGGCGTGCGGATCGGCGGCCGGGTCACCGCCGAGGGCGTCGTGTTCGCGCTCTACGACGCGTTCAAGCTGGCCGCCCTGCTCGCCTGCGTGGGCGCCGCGAACGCCCTCGCCAGTCCGGCCCGGCTGCTCAAGTCCCTGCCGGGCGCGCTCTACGAGGCCGGCGTCGCGGTCGTCGTCGCCATGACCTTCGCGCCGAACCTCGTCGCGGACGTCCAACGGGTGCGCGCCGCGCGCCGGTTGCGCGGCCGCCCCGACCGCGGGTTCCGCGGCCTGCTCCAGGTGGGGCTGCCGGTGCTGGAGGGTGCCCTGGAACGTTCCGTGGCGCTCGCCGCCGCGATGGACGCCCGCGGCTACGGCCGCACCGCCGAGGTCCCGCCCGCCGTGCGCCGCACCACGTCCGCCCTCACCCTCGGCGGGCTGCTCGGCGTCTGCGCCGGTACGTACGGACTCCTCGCCGACCAGGGCGCGGGATACGGCACGCCCCTGCTGGCCGCCGGGCTGCTCGCGGCGCTGGCCGGGCTGCGCCTGGGCGGGCGCCGTTCGGTCCGTACCCGCTACCGCCCGGACCGCTGGGACGCGCGCGCCTGGCTGGTCTCCGGGTCGGGCGCGGCGGTGGCGGCCCTGATGATCTGGGCGGGCTCGTACGCGCCCGGGGCGCTGCACCCCCCGGCCGTACCGCTGACGACGCCGGAACTCCCGCTGTGGCCCGCGGCGTCGGTGCTGCTCGGCCTGGTCCCGGCGCTGCTGCCGGGGTCGCCCGCGCCGTCCCCCGCCGTTCCGGAACAGCGCACCGCCCCGCTGCCGTCCTCGCGAAGGAGCCGCACTCCGTGATCCGCTTCGATCAGGTGTCGGTGACGTACGACGGCGCCGGCTCCCCGGCCCTCCGGGGCGTCGATCTCACGGTCCCCGAGGGGGAGTTGTGCCTCCTCGTCGGCCCGTCCGGCGTCGGCAAGTCCACGCTCCTGGGCGCGGTGAGCGGCCTCGTCCCGCACTTCACCGGCGGCACGCTGAGCGGCCGGGTCACCGTCGCGGGCCGCGACACCCGCACCCACCGCCCGCGCGAACTCGCCGACGTCGTCGGCACCGTGGGCCAGGACCCGCTCGCGCACTTCGTCACCGACACCGTCGAGGACGAACTGGCCTACGGCATGGAGTCGCTGGGCCTGCCCGCCGACACCATGCGCCGCCGCGTCGAGGAGACCCTGGACCTGCTGGGCCTCGCCGAGCTGCGCGACCGCCCGATCGCCACCCTCTCCGGCGGCCAGCAGCAGCGCGTCGCGATCGGCTCCGTCCTCACCCCGCACCCCCGCGTCCTCGTCCTCGACGAGCCGACGTCCGCGCTGGACCCGGCCGCCGCCGAGGAGGTGCTGGCGGTGCTCCAACGCCTCGTCCACGACCTGGGCACCACCGTGCTGCTCGCCGAACACCGGCTGGAGCGGGTCGTCCAGTACGCGGACCAGGTCGTCCTGCTGCCCGGCCGCGGCGAGGC
The DNA here is from genome assembly GCF_039535865.1 of Streptomyces thioluteus. Classification (NCBI taxonomy): domain Bacteria; kingdom Bacillati; phylum Actinomycetota; class Actinomycetes; order Kitasatosporales; family Streptomycetaceae; genus Streptomyces; species Streptomyces thioluteus. The sequence goes on along the minus strand of NZ_BAAAXZ010000088.1, from coordinate 14,678 downwards.
CCCGGTCACCGGCGCCCCGGCCGCGGTCATGGCCCACTCCCCCGTCCACCCGCCCGTCGTGGCCCTGGGCCGGCTCGCGGGCTGGTCGCCGCTGCCACTGTCGGTGCGCGACGCGCGCCGGGCGGCGGCGCCGCTGCGGGAGCGGCTGGCGGACGTGCGGCCGCCCGCGGCCGCGCCCCCGGTGGAGGCCGCCGCGCCGGTCCGCCCGTCCCGCGGCTTCCTCCGCCGACGCCGCGCCGCGTCCGAAGGCCCCGCCCCCGCCGCCGAGGTGACGGACCTGACCGTCCGGCACGGCCACGTCGACGCGCTCCGCGACGTCTCCCTGACCATCCGCTCCGGCGAGACCGTCGCCCTGATGGGCCGCAACGGGGCGGGCAAGTCGACGCTCCTGCGCACCCTGGTCGGCCTGCACGAGCCGGCGCGCGGCACGGTACGGACCGGCGGCGCGGCCCCGCACCGCACGGGCCCGCGCGAAACTCCTGCGCCACGTCGGCCTCGTCCCGCAGGACCCGCGCGACCTGCTCTACGCCGACACCGTCGCCGCGGAGTGCACGGCCGCCGACGCCGACGCGTCCGCGACCCCCGGCACCTGCCGTTCCCTCGTCTCCTCCCTCCTCCCCGACGTCCCGGACACGGCCCACCCCCGCGACCTCTCCGAGGGCCAGCGCCTGGCCCTCGCCCTGGCGGTCGTCCTGACCGCCCGCCCGCCGCTGCTCCTCCTCGACGAGCCGACGCGCGGCCTCGACTACGCGGCCAAGGCCCGCCTGGTGGAGGCCCTGCGCGGGCTGGCCGCCGAGGGCCACGCGATCGTCCTGGCCACGCACGACGTGGAGCTCGCGGCCGAACTCGCGCACCGCGTCGTCGTCCTGGCCGAGGGAGAGGTCGTCGCGGACGGCCCGACCCCCGACGTGGTCGTCTCCTCCCCCGCCTTCGCCCCCCAGGTCGCCAAGATCCTCTCCCCGCTCCCCTGGCTCACGGTCCCCCAGGTCCGCGAGGCGCTGTCATGACCGCCCGAGCCATCCGCCTGGGCCCCCGCTCCGTCGCGGCCCTCGCCCTCATCACCCTCATCGGCGTCGCCGCCTTCGGCTGGCCCCTGCTCGCCGGCGCGTCCTCCGGCCTGGCCCACTCCCAGGACGCGCCCTGGCTCTTCGCGGCCCTGCTGCCCCTGCTGCTGGCGGTCGTCGTCGCCACCATCGCCGACACCGGCCTGGGCGCCAAGGCCGTCGCCATGCTCGGCGTCCTGGCCGCGGCGGGCGCGGCGTTGCGCCCGCTGGGCGCGGGGACGGCGGGCATCGAGCCCATGTTCTTCCTGATGGTCCTGTCGGGCCGCGTCCTGGGCCCCGGATTCGGCTTCGTCCTGGGCTCGTTGTCGATGTTCGCGTCGGCGCTCCTGACCGGCGGGGTGGGCCCCTGGATGCCCTTCCAGATGCTGGCGATGGGCTGGGTGTCGATGGGCGCGGGCCTGCTGCCGGAACGCGTGCGCGGCCGCGCGGAGTTGGCCGTGCTCGCGCTCTACGGCGCGGCGGCCTCCTTCTGCTACGGCACGATCATGAACCTCCAGGGCTGGCCCTACATCGGCACCCTGGCCTCCGGCATCTCCTTCGTCCCAGGCGACCCGCTGTCGGAGAACCTGACCCGCTTCGCGGCGTACTGCCTGGCGACGTCCCTGGGCTGGGACCTCCCGCGCGCGATCGTCACGTCGGTGGCGACGCTGCTGCTGGGCCCCGCCGTCCTGAAGGCCCTGCGACGGGCGACGCGAAGGGCGGCCTTCGAGGCGCCGGTGAGGTTCGAGGACCACGACCCGGACGCCTGCGCGTCGTACGTACTTCGTACGGGCGAGGACGGCTGAGCGACCCCCATCATGTCGCCGACGACATATACCGTGCCTGCCAAGCACTTCCTCAAGACCGACGAATAAGCAGGCCCGCTCGCCGAGCACGCCGCGCCCCTCGGAGAGCCGTATGCGACGGCACATCGACACGCATCACCTCCTGGCCGACTCCGCACCGGACAGCCGTCCGTGAGGACGCCGAGATCCAACGGGCGAAGGTCGCGCAGAAGACCTGCATGGCCGAACATGGCCCCGCGCACGAGGAGTTCATCCGCACCATCGGGAGAGGAGAGATCTGAATGTCCCACAGCCGGTGGAAGACCATCCGCGAACGCAAGATCACCGAAGGCTTTACCGAACCCGCCGAGGTCGCCGAGGCCCGGTACGAGATCAGGCTCTCCATGGCCCTCGCCAAGGCCGTCCACGACCGCCGCACGGCACTCGGCCTGACCCAGGCCCAACTCGCCGAACGCGCTGGACTCACCCAGGCGAAGATCTCCCGCATCGAGAGGTCCGACACCGTACCCACCCTGCCCTTGTTGGCCAAGCTCGCCCGCGCGCTGGACGCCTCGCTCGACATCTCATTGGACGACGACAGCACCCGCGTGGCCTTCACCGCGCATCACAGCGACGCGGCCTGAGTTGTACGGGCCGGAGCCGCCCCGTCCCCGTACCGGCGGACGTCGGCCCGCTCTCCGCCGGGCCCGGGACGTCGCGCCACAGCGCGGCGTACGCGGTGAAGCGGCGCGTGCCGCAGTGGCGGCAGGTTGCCGAACCGGCCGTCACCGCCCATGCGGCATGTACACACGTCTCCACGTCAGTGCATCCACCGCTGGTGGCGGCCCATGGCGACGATCCAGCCCTGCGCGGCGGTTCGGTTCCCTTCGCGAGTGGCGGCGTGGAAGGCGCCCTTGATGCGACGGCATTCCGTGCAGGGGACAGGGACGGGCGCGGGCAGCTCGGATGGCGGGGGCGCCGATGCGGGCATGGGGGTACCTCTTCGGGTGGGCAATTACTGGATGTATCAACAGAGTTGCGGACCGCGAGTACGCTCCGGAAGAGGGGAGCCCATAACTCCGCGCGAGTTATAGAACGGAAGGTGCGCTGCTGCTCATGGCTGCCGAGACGGACTCACCGGACCCGACGTCGTCGCTCCTCGCCTTCTTCGGCTCCGAGCTGCGGCGGGTGCGTACGGAGGCGGGCAAGTCGCAGGGCGAGACGGCGAGGCTCGCGCATACGACGCAGGCGATGATCTCGTACGTGGAGGCGGCGAAGCGGGTGCCGTCGGAGGATCTGGCGCGGGATCTGGATCTGGCGTTCGGGACGGGTGGGCACTTCGGGCGGCTGTACCCGCTGGTGATCAAGTTCGCGTATCCGAGCTGGTTCCTGCCGTTCGTCGAGCTCGAACGGGAAGCAACATCCATGCGCGTCTTCGAATGCCAGATCATCCCGGGGCTGCTCCAGACCGAGGACTACGCGCGAGCCATGCTGGCGTCCGTACGACCGGACAACCTGGACGAGTTGGTCGCTGCCCGAGTGACACGCCAGGACATCCTTGAACGAGAGGCCCCGCCGCGCACTTGGTTCGTCATGGACGAGTATGCGCTGATGCGCCGCATCGGTGGCCCCGTTGTCATGCGTGCACAGTTCGAAGCGCTGCTTCGGGCCGGCGAACGCCCACGCACAGTGATCCAGGTCGTCCCGCGGACTGTTCCCGCCCACCCAGGTCTCTCCGGAGCGTTCACGACTCTGGGATTCGACACGGGTCAGGACGTCCTCTTCGTGGACGGATTCTCCCAAGGTCGGATCGCTCTTGATCCACGCGAAGCGAACGCCGCATCACACGCTTACGATCTACTCAGGGCAGCGGCCCTGTCACCCGAGGCAACTGCTGAACTGATCAGCGCTCACTTGAAGGAGCTAGGCCAGTGACCCGCACCAATGACCTCCCCACGGCGAACTGGCGCAAGAGCAGCCACAGCACAAACGGCGGTAATTGCCTTGAGGTTGGTGACCTCATACCCACCGAATCGGCCCCCTCCACCGGTACCGTCCCCATAAGGGACAGCAAACACCCAACTGGCCCCGCCCTCCTCATCCCAACTCCCACCTGGCAGGCATTCCTCCGCTCCCTGACGCCTCAATGGCAAGCAAGCCAGGCGATACCGCCACCGAAGACCAACGCACCGGCGCTCACCGCGGCGAATCGTTTGCGCTGAAGCGCGAACCCGATCGCAACCGCCGTGATGAGGACGACGACCGTCCCGATCGACCCTCGCAACAGCCCACGGCTGTACCCGAAGTCATTGATGTGACGCACAACCCAGAACAGCCAAACGAACTTCACCCGGCGCCCCTCCCAAGCCCGCTCCGAAACCCCCGCAGAACCCCGTCAAACCTAGCCCCGACAAAGGCAACCCCAACCACCAGCCCCTCAGAAGCCCAAACCGTCGTGAGGACGCCGCAGAAGGGCGGCCCCGGCGCGCAGGCGATGCGCTTGCGCGCCGTTCGGCGAGAGCGCGCTTCGGCGCAGGGGAACCCGGCCGCTTCCACGGAGTGTCTGTCCCGGTACCGAAGCTGCCCCACAGGCGATGGGCAGCAGAAACGGGGGAATCCGATGCGTTCGACGTACCGCAATGCACGCACCGCGCGCGCCACACTCGTGGGCACGGTCGTCGTGACGGCCGCCGCGGCGGTGCTCACGGCCTCGCCCTCGGCGTCCGCCCAGGACTTCGGGCCCGACACATGCCTTCAGGGCTACGTGTGGCGCGAGGCCCGGCCCAGCGACCACGTGTGCGTCACGGGGGCGACCCGCGACCGCGCACGGTACGACAACAGCCAGGCCGTGAACCGACGCGACCCGGGCCACGGGGGCTACGGCCCGTACGCCTGCCGCGAGGGCTACGTGTGGCGCGAGGCGTTCAAGGGGGACATGGTCTGCGTGGAGCCGCCGACCCGCACCCAGGCCCGGCAGGACAACCAGCTCGCCGACTCCCGCAAGGTGTCCGCGCGGCTCTGGAAGACGACCTGGACCCCGGGCCCGCGCTGCAACGGCGACACCTGCACGACGACCAACGACCATCCGCGCATCAAACTCAACGGCGACCACTACAACTTCGGCCAGGTGAAGGCCTTCGTCCGGCGCAGCTCCGACAACCGTCTCCTCTGGTCCGGCAGCGCCACCGCCCGCGCGCAACAGGGCCATGCAGGCGGCTCGTTCGGCATCCGCACCGACGTCATCGACTGCTCCCGGCCGGGCCAGCGGCCCAACGGCTACGCCCAGGCCTACGATGTCGTCTCGGGCCGCTGGTCGGCCCGCGTCCCCGTCACCATCGGCTGCTACGTCCTCTGAGCCGCCGAGAGCCTGACGTCACGGGGTGTCCGGAGTCGCCGGACACCCCGTCCGTTTGCCCAACTGCCCAACACCGCAAGGGAATCGCTGTCCGCGCGAACTCTTGTCTCTGGTCCGTACCGGACTTACTCTCGGGTACACCTTTCTGGGACGGCATGTACACACGTACGCACGATGCGCGTTCGGCGCGTTGATCCCTCGATGCGGCGAACGCCCTCCCCGTCCCCCGGCACCGGCAACGTTGTCAGACCGCTCACCAGCGCATACGGAGGGGAACGGCACCATGAAGGACGCTCAGGGCAGACAGGTGACGGGACGGGTCAGGTGGCGGAAGTTCGCCGTCCTCGCCGTCCCGGGGTTCGCGGTGACCGCCGCGCTCGCCGTGGCGCTCGCGCAGGGCGCGCTCGCCGCGTCGTTCGCGGTGTCGGGGCAGGAGTTCAAGGTCAAAGCGGGGAGCATGCACGGCGAGGGCTTCGCGCAGTACGGCACCCTCGACTACAACATGCGGGACGGCAAGGACCACCCCTTCCCGGCAGTTGCGACCGCCATCCACAAGGCCACGATCCACAAACTCTGCCAGTCCGTGGTGACGGACTTCCCGGGGCTCGGCACCTTCTCGCTGAACGTCGAGGCGGGCATGGACCCCAACAATCCGGTGATGGCGGAGGACTTGGTACTCGATCTCACCAGCCTGACCGGCGACGCCAACTTCTCCAACATCGAGATCGGACGGGACGCCTCCACCCTGGACAAGGGCCCCAAGAAGGCCAAGGGTATGCAGGACTTCTTCGGACAGCAGGCGGACGTCATCGACATCAACAACGCCAATCAGGTCGCCTGGTCCGTCAGCGCCGCCAAGTTCAAGCTCTCCGGCCTGAGTCTGAGCCTCAACAAGGGCAAGCACGAGTGCTTCAAGTGACGTCCGGCGCCGACACGCGCCGACGGCACCCCTGGCTCGCATGGCGGATGTGGCGCAAAGGCCGTCCGTTCTGGGGCGGCCTGTTCACCACCCTGGCCGGAGTCGAGATATCGCTCATCCCGCTGGGGCCGCTGAAGGTGATGCTGCTCCAGGGCGTCACGGGGATCCTGTCGATCCTCATGGGGCTGCTGCTGATCCTGATGGGGCTCAGCGGGTGGTTCGCCCCCAACTACCGTGGATTCGCCGGCATCGTGGCCGTGATGTGCGCGGCCGCCGCGCTGGTGATGTCCAACCTCGGCGGGTTCCTGATCGGCACGATCCTGGGCGTGATCGGCGGCAGCATGGTCTTCGCCTGGCAGCCACATCAGCCGCACCCCGTCCCTGCGGACGAACCTCCTCCGCGCGTCTCGCTGCTCAAGGTCCAGCCCACGTCCCCCCTCCCACCCAAGGAGCCGCATTGACTTCATCCCCCTCGTAAACGAGGGGGATTCCTACGGCTCGCGCCGTAGGGTTTTCTGCTTCGCCGCCGACTGCCCGCCCGGAGTTCTCCGTTGAGGTCTTACACCGGCTCCACAGACTGTCACCGCCAGCCCGGCGGCCCGAAGGTTCTTCGCCGCGTTCACGTCCCGGTCATGGACCGTACCGCAGTTGTCACACGTCCACTTCCGGATGTGCAGCGGCATGGCCCCGGCGAGGCTGCCACAGTGGGAGCAAAGCCTGGAGGAAGGGAAGAAGCGGTCGACCGCGATCACTTCCCGCCCGTACCAGTCGGCCTTGTACTCCAGCATATTCCGGAACTCCGACCATGCCGCGTCGCTGATGGCACGGGCCAGGCTCCGGTTCTTGACCATGTTGCGCACGGCCAGGTCCTCGATCACGATCGTTTGGTTCTCACGAACGAGCCGAGTCGTCAGCTTGTGCAGGTGGTCACGACGCCGGTCGGCGATCCTGGCATGGATCCTCGCGACCCTGCGCCGCGCTTTGCACCGGTTGGCGCCGTCACCCCTGGCCTTCTTCGACAGCGCCCGCTGGGCCCTGGCCAGACGGGTACGGTCCCGGCGCTCATGCCGGGGGTTGGCGACCTTCTCGCCCGTGGAGAGCGTCAGCAGGTGATCCAGGCCGACATCCACGCCGACCGCCGCGTCCGCGGCGGGAAGCGGCTTCACGGACGGGTCGTCGCACAGCACCGAGACGAACCAGCGTCCGGCGCTGTCCCGGGAGACGGTCACCGTGGACGGCCTCGCTCCCTCCGGGAGCGGGCGCGACCACACGATGTCCAGCGGTTCCGTCATCTTCGCCAGCGTGAGCCGGCCGTCGCGGAAGCGGAACCCACTGGTGGTGTACTCGGCGGACTGCCTCGACTTCTTCCGGCTCTTGAAACGCGGGTACTTCGTCCGCTTGCCGAAGAAGTTGGTGAACGCCGTCTGAAGATGCCGCAAGCACTACTGCAACGGCACCGACGATACCTCGGACAGATAGGCCAGTTCCTCGGTCTTCTTCCACGCCGTCAACATGACAGAAGTGGCGTTGTAGTTGACCCGCTCCCCGCGTGCCCACGCCTCGGTACGGGCCGCGAGAGCCAGGTTGTAGACCTTGCGAACGCACCCGAACGTGCGCGACAGCTCAGCTGCCTGCGCCTCCGTCGGAATGAAGCGGTACTTGAACGCCCGCTTCACGCACGTCGCGGTCACACTCACAAACTAGCGTGGCTGCGGCTCAAGTTCAAAGCCACGGGTCGGAGCACCGAGATCCGTCCTGGCGGCGAATCACAGCACCTCGCCCTGCTCCGCAGGGGTTTCGATTCCTCCCCCGACTGAAGCCGGGGGTGTCCACGAAAGGAATCCGATGACCGCAGCGCGCAGATTCCACTCACGCACCCTGCTCGCGTCCGGTTCCGTCCTGGCCGTCGCTCTCGGCCTGGCAGGCGCCGGAACCGCTACCGCCCGCCACCGCGGACGCCGCGTCCACCACCGTCACCCCGGCAGGACACTCCTTCGCGGCCACGCTCAACGGAACGGCGACCTTCACGGCCGGTTCCCTCGTGGTGACGTGCTCGACGTCCAGTTCCGCGCCCGACGCGAGCAGCGGTCACAACCGGGTACCCGAGGCTCCCGGCAACGTCAATCCGGCCGGTCCGGTCGTCAGCGACATCAACGCCCCCACGTACTCCGACTGCGACGTGAACCTGCCCGGCATCAAGGTGGCCATCCAGACCTCGGGCACGTGGAACGTCTCCATGCAGAACAGGCCCGCCCGCCTTCCACTCCTCTCGCTCCCTTAGGTCCTCACTCCTGCCGCATCTCCGCGTGCCTCACGCTTCCATCCCCCCTCATCCTCCTCACCGTCTTGGCCCTTCCGCTTCCCTTGAATCTCTGCCGTTCTGCATGGAGACGTTCCCACGTGCCCGAGGTCTGGATGGCCACCTTGATGCCGGGCAGGTTCACGTCGCAGTCGGAGTACGTGGGGGCGTTGATGTCGCTGACGACCGGACCGGACGGATTGGACGTTGCCGGGAGCCTCGGGTACCGGTTGTGACCGCTGCTCGCGTCGGGCGCGGAACTGGACGTCGAGCACGTCACACAGAGGGGAACCGGCCGTGAAGGTCGCCGTTCCGTTGAGCGTCGGCCGCGAAGGAGTGTCCTGCCGGGGTGACGGTGGTGTGGACGCGGCGGTCCGCGGTGCGGGCAGGGTAGCGGTTCCGGCGCCTTGCCAGGCCGCGAGAGCGACGGCCAGGACGGAACCGGACGCGAGCAGGGTGCTGTGAGTGGAATCTGCGCGCTGCGGTCATCGGATTCCTTTCGTGGACACCCCCGGCTTCAGTCGGGGGAGGAATCGAAACCCCTGCGGAAGCAGGGCGAGGTGCTGTGTATTCGCCGCCAGGACGGATCTCGGTGCTCCGACCCGTGGCTTTGAACTTGAGCGCAGCCACGCTAGTTTGTGAGTGTGACCGCGACGTGCGTGAAGCGGGCGTTCAAGTACCGCTTCATTCCGACGGAGGCGCAGGCAGCTGAGCTGTCGCGCACGTTCGGGTGCGTTCGCAAGGTCTACAACCTGGCTCTTCGCGGCCCGTACCGAGGCGGTGGGCACGCGGGGAGCGGGTCAACTACAACGCCACTTCTGTCATGTTGACGGCGTGGAAGAAGACCGAGGAACTGGCCTATCTGTCCGATGGTATCGTTCGTGCCGTTGCAGTAGTGCTTGCGGCATCTTCAGACGGCGTTCACCAACTTCTTCGGCAAGCGGACGACGAAGTACCCGCGTTTCAAGAGCCGGAAAGAAGTCGAGGCATGGCTCCGCCGAGTACACCACCAGTGGGTTTCCGCTTCCGCGACGGCCGGCTCCACGCTGGCGAAGATGACGGAACCGCTGGACATCGTGTGGTCGCGCCCGCTCCCGGAGGGAGCGAGGCCGTCCACGGTGACCGTCTCCCGGGACAGCGCCGGACGCTGGTTCGTCTCGGTGCTGTGCGACGACCCGTCCTTTGTGAAGCCGCTTCCCGCCGCGGACGCGGCGGTCGGCTGTGGATGTCGGCTCTGGATCACCTGCTGGACGCTCTCCACGGGCGAGAAGGTCGCCAACCCCCGGCATCATGAGCGCCGGGACCGTACCCGTCTGGCCAGGGCCCAGCGGGCGCTGTCGAAGAAGGCCAGGCGGTGACTCGGCGCAACCGGTGCAAAGCGCGGCGCAGGGTCGCGAGGATCCATGCCAGGATCGCCGACCGGCGTCGTGACCACCTGCACAAGCTGACGACTCGGCTCGTTCGTGAGAACCAAAACGATCGTTGATCGAGGACCTGGCCGTGCGCAACATGTCGTCAAGAACCGGAGCCTGGCCCGTGCCATCAGCGACGCGGCATGGTCGGAGTTCGGAATATGCTGGAGTACAAGGCCGACTGGTACGGGCGGGAAGTGATCGCGGTCGACCGCTTCTTCCCTTCCTCCAGGCTTTGCTCCCAACTGTGGCAGCCTCGCCGGGGCCATGCCGCTGCACATCCGGAAGTGGACGTGTGACAACTGCGGTACGGTCCATGACCGGGACGTGAACGCGGCGAAGAACCTTCGGGCCGCCGGGGCTGGGCGGTGACAGTCTGTGGAGCCGGTGTAAGACCTCAACGGAGAACTCCGGGCGGGCAGTCGGCGGCGAAGCAGAAAACCCTACGGCGCGAGCCGTAGGAATCCCCTCGTTTACGAGGGGGATGAAGTCAATGCGGCTCCTTGGGTGGGAGGGGGGACGTGGGCTGGACCTTGAGCAGCGAGACGCGCGGAGGAGGTTCGTCCGCAGGGACGGGGTGCGGCTGATGTGGCTGCCAGGCGAAAGACCATGCTGCCGCCGATCACGCCCAGGATCGTGCCGATCAGGAACCCGCCGAGGTTGGACATCACCAGCGCGGCGGCCGCGCCACATCACGCGCCACGATGCCGGCGGAATCCACGGTAGTTGGGGGCGAACCACCCGCTGAGCCCCATCAGGATCAGCAGCAGCCCCCATGAGGATCGACAGGATCCCCGTGACGCCCGGGAGCAGCATCACCTTCCAGCCGGCCCCAGCGGGTATGAGCGATATCTCGACTCCGGCCAGGGTGGTGAACAGGCCGCCCCAGAACGGACGGCCTTTGCGCCACATCCGCCATGCGAGCCAGGGGTGCCGTCGGCGCGTGTTCGGCGCCGGACGTCACTTGAAGCACTCGTGCTTGCCCTTGTTGAGGCTCAGACTCAGGCCGGAGAGCTTGAACTGGCGGCGCTGACGGACCAGGCGACCTGATTGGCGTTGTTGATGTCGATGACGTCCGCCTGCTGTCCGAAGAAGTCCTGCATACCTTGGCCTTCTTGGGGCCCTTGTCCAGGGTGGAGGCAGTCCCGTCCGATCTCGATGTTGGAGAAGTTGGCGTCGCCGGTCAGGCTGGTGAGATCGCTAGTACCAAGTCCTCCGCTCATCACCGGATTGTTGGGGTCACATGCCCGCCTCGACGTTCAGCGAGAAGGTGCCGAGCCCCGGGAAGTCCGTCACCACGGACTGGCAGAGTTTGTGGATCGTGGCCTTGTGGATGGCGGTCGCAACTGCCGGGAAGGGTGTGGTCCTTGCCGTCCCGCATGTTGTAGGTCGAGGTGTGCCGTACTGCGCGAAGCCCTCGCCGTGCATGCTCCCCGCTTTGACCTGAACTCCTGCCCCGACACCGCGAACGACGCGGCGAGCTGCGCCCTGCCCTGCGCGAGCGCCACGGCGATGCGCGCGCGGCGGTCACCGCGAACCCCGGGACGGCGCGAGGGACGGCGAACTTCCGCACCTGACCCCGTCCCGTCACCTGTCTGCCCTGAGCGTCCTTCATGGTGCCGTTCCCTCCGTATGCGCTGGTGAGCGGTCTGACAACGTTGCCGGTGCCGGGGGACGGGGAGGGCGTTCGCCGCATCGAGGGATCAACGCGCCGAACGCGCATCGTGCGTACGTGTGTACATGCCGTCCCAGAAAGGTGTACCGAGAGTAAGTCCGGTACGGACCAGAGACAAGAGTTCGCGCGGACAGCGATTCCCTTGCGGTGTTGGGCAGTTGGGCAAACGGACGGGGTGTCCGGCGACTCCGGACACCCCGTGACGTCAGGCTCTCGGCGGCTCAGAGGACGTATGCAGACGATGGTTGACGGGGACGCGGGGCCGACCAGCGGCCGAGACGACATCGTAGGCTGGGCGTAGCCGTTGGGGCGCTGGCCCGGCCGGGAGCAGTCGATGACGTCGGTGCGGATGCCGAACGAGCCGCCTGCATGGCCCTGTTGCGCGCGGGCGGTGGCGCTGCGGACCAGAGGAGACGGTTGTCGGAGCTGCGCCGGACGAAGGCCTTCACCTGGCCGAAGTTGTAGTGGTCGCCGTTGAGTTTGATGCGCGGATGGTCGTTGGTCGTCGTGCAGGTGTCGCCGTTGCAGCGCGGGCCCGGGGTCCAGGTCGTCTTCCAGAGGCCGCGCGGACACCTTGCGGGAGTCGGCGAGCTGGTTGTCCTGCCGGGCCTGGGTGCGGGTCGGCGGCTCCACGCAGACCATGTCCCCCTTGAACGCCTCGCGCCACACGTAGCCCTCGCGGCAGGCGTACGGGCCGTAGCCCCCGTGGCACCGGGTCGCGTCGGTTCACGGCCTGGCTGTTGTCGTACGTGCGCCGGTCGCGGGTCGCCCCGTGACGCACACGTGGTCGCTGGGCCGGGCCTCGCGCCACACGTTAGCCTGAAGGCATGTGTCGGGCCCGAAGTCCTGGGCGGACGCCGAGGGCGAGGCCGTGTGAGCACCGCCGACGGCCGGCAGTCACCGACGACCGTGCCCACGAGTGTGGCTGCGCGCGGTGCGTGCATTGCGGTACGTCGAACGCATCGGATTCCCCCGTTTCTGCTGCCCATCGCCTGTGGGGCAGCTTCGGTACCGGGACAGACACTCCGTGGAAGCGGCCGGGTTCCCCTGCGCCGAAGCGCGCTCTCGCCGAACGGCGCGCAAGCGCATCGCCTGCGCGCCGGGGCCGCCCTTCTGCGGCTGGTCCTCACGACGGTTTGGGCTTCTGAGGGGCTGGTGGTTGGGGTTGCCTTTGTCGGGCTAGGTTTGACGGGGTTCTGCGGGGGTTCGGAGCGGGCTTGGAGGGGCGCCGGGTGAAGTTCGTTTGGCTGTTCTGGGTTGTGCGTCACATCAATGACTTCGGTGTACAGCCGTGGGCTGTTGCGAGGGTCGATCGGGGACGGTCGTCGTCCTCATCACGGCGGTGTGCGATCGGAGTTCGCGCTTCAGCGCAAACGATTCGCCGCGGTGAGCGCCGGTGCGTTGGTCTTCTTGGTGGCGGGTATCGCCTGGCTTGCTTGCCATTGAGGCGTCAGGGAGCGGAGGAATGCACTGCCAGGTGGGAGTTGGGATGAGGAGGGCGGCGGGCCAGTGGGTGTGTTTGCGTGTCCCTTATGGGGACTGGTACCGGTGGAGGGGGTGCCGATTCGGTGGGTATGAGGTCACCAACCTCAAGGCAATACCGCCGTTTGTGCTGTGGCTGCTCTTGCGCCAGTTCGCCGTGGGGAGGTCATTGGTGCGGGTCACTGGCCTAGCTCCTTCAACGTGAGCGCTGATCAGTTCAGCAGTTGCCTCGAGGTGACAGGGCCGCTGCCCTGAGTAGATCGTAAGCGTGGTGATGCGGCGTTCGCTTCGCGTGGATCAAGAGCGATCCGACCTTGGGAGAATCGTCCACGAAGAGGACGTCTCTGACCCGTGTCGAATCCCAGAGTCGTGAACGCTCGGAATGAGCACCTGGGTGCGGCGGGGAACAGTCGACGGGGACGACCTGGATCACTGTGCGTGGGCGTCGGCCCGGCCCGAAGCAGCGCTTCGAACTGTGCACGCATGACAACGGGGGCCACCGATGCGGCGCATCAGCGCATACTCGTCCATGACGAACCAAGTGCGCGGCGGGGCCTCTCGTTCAAGGATGTCCTGGCGTGTCACTCGGGCAGCGACCAACTCGTCCAGGTTGTCCGGTCGTACGGACGCCAGCATGGCTCGCGCGTAGTCCTCGTCTGGAGCAGCCCCGGGATGATCTGGCATTCGAAGACGCGCATGGATGTTGCTTCCCGTTCGAGCTCGACGAACGGCAGGAACCAGCTCGGATACGCGAACTTGTATCACCAGCGGGTACAGCCGCCCGAAGTGCCCACCCGTCCCGAACGCCAGATGCCAGATCCCGCGCCAGATCCTCCGACGGCACCCGCTTCGCCGCCTCCACGTACGAGATCATCGCCTGCGTCGTATGCGCGAGCCTCGCCGTCTCGCCCTGCGACTTGCCCGCCTCCGTACGCACCCGCCGCAGCTCGGAGCCGAAGAAGGCGAGGAGCGACGACGTCGGGTCCCGGTGAGTCCGTCTCGGCAGCCATGAGCAGCAGCGCACCTTCCGTTCTATAACTCGCGCGGAGTTATGGGCTCCCCTCTTCGGAGCGTACTCGCGGTCGCAACTCTGTTGATACATCCAGTAATTGCCCACCGAAGAGGTACCCCCATGCCCGCATCCGGCGCCCCCGCCATCCGAGCTGCCCGCGCCCGTCCCTGTCCCCTGCACGGAATGCCGTCGCATCAAGGGCGCCTTCCACGCCGCCACTCGCGAAGGGAACCGAACCGCCGCGCAGGGCTGGATCGTCGCCATGGGCCGCCACCAGCGGTGGATGCACTGACGTGGAGACGTGCGTGTACATGCCGCATGAGGCGACGGTGAGGCCGGTTCGGCAACCTGCCGCCACTGCGGCACGCGCCGCTTCACCGCAGTACGCCGCGCTGTGGCGCGACGTCCCGGGCCACGGCGGAGAGCGGGCCGACGTCCCGCCGGTGACGGGGACGGGGCGGCTCCGGCCCGTACAAACTCAGGCCGCGTCGCTGTGATGCGCGGTGAAGGCCACGCGGGTGCTGTCGTCGTCCAATGAGATGTCGAGCGAGGCGTCCAGTGCGCGCGGGCGAGCTTGGCCAACAAGGGCAGGGTGGGTACGGTGTCGGACCTCTCGATGCGGGAGATCTTCGCACTGGGTGAGTCCAGCGCGTTCGGGAGTGGGCCTGGGTCAGGCGAGTGCGTGCGGCGTCGTGG
>NZ_BAAAXZ010000087.1:0-26224 GCF_039535865.1 Streptomyces thioluteus | reverse complement strand
GTGTTCGCCGGTACGGCGGTGAGCGTGGTGCTGCTGGGCGACTACGCGCAGGAGGGCCTGGTCAAGCGCTGACCTCAGACGTCCTCGCCCGCGAGGATGGCGTCCGCGTCCATGATCCGGTAGGCGTACCCTGCTCCGCCAGGAAGCGCTGGCGATGCGCCGCGAAGTCCTGGTCGACCGTGTCGCGGGCCACGACCGAGTAGAAGCGCGCCTCGTGCCCGTCCGCCTTCGGGCGGAGAACGCGGCCCCAGCCGCTGCGCCTCCTCCTGGCGCGAGCCGAACGTGCCGGAGACCTGGATCGCGACCGTCGCCTCGGGCAGGTCGATCGAGAAGTTGGCGACCTTCGAGACGACGAGGACCGAGATCTCGCCCTGCCGGAACGCCTCGAAGAGCTTCTCGCGCTGTGCGTTGCTCGTCTCGCCCTTGATCACGGGGGGCGTCGAGGTGCTCGCCCAGCTCGTCGAGCTGGTCGATGTACTGCCCGATGACCAGCGTCTGTTCACGCCCGGTGCCGGCGCACCAGCGCCTCGGTCACCTTGCGCTTGGTGTCCGTCGTCGCGCAGAAGCGGTACTTCTCCTCCGTCTCGGCCGTCGCATACGCGAGCCGCTCGGAGTCCGTCAGGTTGACGCGGACCTCGACGCAGTCGGCCGGCGCGATGTAGCCCTGCGCCTCGATCTCCTTCCAGGGCGCGTCGAACCGCTTCGGCCCGATGAGGGAGAAGACGTCCGACTCCCGCCCGTCCTCCCGGACGAGGGTCGCGGTCAGCCCGAGGCCGCCGCCGCGCCTGCAGGTCGGCAGTGAACTTGAAGACCGGTGCCGGCAGCAGGTGCACCTCGTCGTAGACGACGAGCCCCCAGTCGCGGGAGTCGAAGAGCTCCAGGTGGGGATAGATCCCCTTCCGCTTCGTGGTCAGCACCTGGTACGTGGCGATGGTGACCGGCCGGATCTCCTTCCGCGTGCCGCTGTACTCGCCGATCTCCTCCTCGGTCAGCGACGTCCGCTTCACCAGCTCGTGCTTCCACTGCCGCGCGGAGACGGTGTTGGTGACCAGGATCAGCGTCGTCGCCTTCGCCTCGGCCATCGCCCCGGCCCCGACCAGCGTCTTCCCGGCCCGCACGGCAGCACGACCACACCCGACCCGCCGTGCCAGAACCCGTCGACGGCCTGCCGCTGGTACGGCCGCAGCGCCCAGCCGTCCTCGCGCAGCTCGATGGGGTGCGCCTCGCCGTCCACGTACCCGGCGAGGTCCTCGGCCGGCCAGCCGAGCTTCAGCAGCGTCTGCTTGATCTGCCCGCGCTCGGACGGATGGACGGCCACGGTGTCCTCGTCGATCCGCGCCCCCACCAGCGGCTGGATCTTCTTCGACCGCAGGATCTCCTCCAGCACCGGCCGGTCGCTGCTCTCCAGCACCAGCCCGTGCGTGGGGTGCTTCATCAGCCGCAGCCGCCCGTAGCGGGCCATGGTCTCGGCGATGTCGACGAGCAGCGCGTGCGGCACGGGGTAGCGCGAGTACGTCACCAGCCTGAGACCTGGCCCGCCTCCCCCACCCGGGCCGTGCGCCACTACACGCTCCACCAACGCCTGCCCGGCGGAGGCGTCCGCTTCCTCGGGGGCACCTGTGGGCATGCCTACTACGTCCCGGCGCTGATCCGTCCGGCCGGTGAGGCGGTCACGCGCGTCGAGGTGCGCGCCGTGGACGAGTTGTACGCCTCCTCGGCCCCCGCTCCGTTCCTCTTCCGCTGGCCGAGCCGAACCCCCGATAAGGACACGTGATGCACAACGACCGCGCGATCACCGAGGCCCGTCTCAAGCGCGTGCTGGACGAACGGATCCGGCCGGCCGTGTACCCGGAGTCCGTCCCCCTCGACGTGGGCGTCTGGCAGGCGCCCGGCGAGCCCGTGCCCGTACCGGAGGGCATCGCGGCGCCGCGCGAGCCGGTCGCGCCGGGCGCGGCGTGGGGCCCGGCCTGGGGCACCAGCTGGTTCACGGTGTCGGGCGCCGTCCCCGAGGCGTGGGCGGGCCGCACGGTCGAGGCGGTCCTGGACCTGGGGTTCGACGGGAACATGACGGGCTTCCAGTGCGAGGGGCTCGTCCACCGGGACGACGGCTCGCCGGTGAAGGGGCTCAACCCGCGCAACCACTGGGTGCGCGTCGCCGCCCCGGCCGCCGGGGGCGAGCGGGTGCGGCTGCACATCGAGGCCGCCTCGAACCCGGTGATCCTCGACTACCGCCCCTTCGTCCCCACCGAGCTGGGCGACCGGGAGACCGCGGACGACCGGCCGCGCTACCGGCTGGGCCGGATGGATCTCGCCGTGTTCGACGAGGCGGTGTGGGAGCTCGTCCAGGACCTGGAGGTGCTGGAGGGGCTGATGAAGGGCCTGCCGGAGGAGGCGCCGCGCCGCTGGGAGGTGCTGCGGGCCGTGGAGCGGGCGCTGGACGCCGTCGACCTCCAGGACGTGGGCGGGACGGCGGCCCGGGCCCGCGAGCGGCTGGCCGGCGTCCTCGCCGCCCCCGCCCACGCCTCCGCGCACCGCATCAGCGCGGTCGGGCACGCGCACATCGACTCGGCGTGGCTGTGGCCGCTGCGGGAGACGGTGCGCAAGGTCGCCCGTACGACGTCCAACATGACGGCGCTGCTGGAGGACGAGCCGGACTTCGTCTACGCCATGTCGCAGGCGCAGCAGTTCGCGTGGGTGAAGGAGCACCGCCCGGAGGTGTGGGCGCGGGTGAAGAAGGCGGTGGCGGAGGGCCGGTTCGTACCGGTCGGCGGGATGTGGGTGGAGTCGGACACCAACATGCCGGGGTCGGAGGCGCTGGCGCGGCAGTTCGTCCACGGGAAGCGGTTCTTCCTGGACGAGTTCGGGATCGATACGGAGGAGGTGTGGCTGCCGGACTCGTTCGGCTACTCGGCCGCGCTGCCACAGCTGGTGCGGCTGTCGGGCTCGAAGTGGTTCCTGACCCAGAAGATCTCCTGGAGCCGGACCAACACCTTCCCCCACCACACCTTCTGGTGGGAAGGGCTGGACGGGACCCGGGTGTTCACCCACTTCCCGCCCATCGACACGTACAACGCGCAGCTGTCGGGAGAGGAACTGGCACACGCCGTCCGCAACTTCCGGGAGAAGGGCCGGGCGACGCGCTCGCTGGCGCCGACCGGCTGGGGCGACGGGGGCGGCGGGACGACGCGGGAGATGGTGGCGCGGGCCAAACGCCTGGCCGATCTGGAGGGTTCGGCGCGGGTGGTCTTCGAGCGGCCGTCGGCGTTCTTCGAGAAGGCGCACGCGGAGTACCGGGACGCGCCGGTGTGGGCGGGCGAGCTGTATCTGGAGCTGCACCGGGCGACGCTGACCAGCCAGGCGCGCACCAAACAGGGCAACCGGCGCAGCGAACACCTGCTCCACGAGGCGGAGTTGTGGTCGGCGACGGCGGCGGTGCGCACCGGCTTCCCGTATCCGTACGAGCGCCTGGACCGCCTCTGGAAGACGGTTCTCCTGCATCAGTTCCACGACATCCTGCCGGGCACATCGATCGCCTGGGTGCACCGGGAGGCGGCGCGGACGTACGCGGAGGTGGCGGAGGAGTTGGAGGCGGTGATCCAGGAGGCGGTGACGGCCCTGGCCGGGGACGCCGACGGCACCGTGGTCTTCAACGCGGCGCCGCACGGGCGCGGCGGTGTCCCGGCCCTCTCGGCGCGCCCCGCTTCCGGCACCCTGACCCCCGAGCCGCCGACGGCCGCACCCCGGGAGGGCGGCGGCTACGTCCTGTCGAACGGCCTGCTGCGGGCGGAGATCAACGGCCGCGGCCTGCTGGTCTCCGTCCGCGACGCGGCGTCCGGCCGTGAGACGCTCGCCCCCGGCGAACCGGCGAACCTCCTCCAACTCCACCAGGACTTCCCGAACATGTGGGATGCCTGGGACGTGGACGAGTTCTACCGCAACACGGTCACAGACCTCGTGGACGCCGACGCGGTGGAGCTGACGGACGACGGCGCGGTGCGGGTCGTCCGCTCCTTCGGCCGCTCACGCGCCGAGCAGCGCATCGCCCTCCCGGCGGGGGTACGGCGCGTGGACATCGACACGGAGGTGGACTGGCACGAGACGGAGAAGTTCCTCAAGGCGGCGTTCCCGCTGGACGTCCGGGCCGAACGGATCGCGGCCGAGACCCAGTTCGGCCACCTCCACCGGCCCACCCACACCAACACCACCTGGGACGCGGCCAAGTTCGAGGCGTGCACGCACCGGTTCGTCCATCTGGAGGAGAACGGCTGGGGCGTGGCACTCGTCAACGACTCGACGTACGGCTACGACGTGACGCGCGATGTCCGCGCCGACGGCGGCACGACCACGACGGTCCGCCTCTCCCTCCTCCGCGCCCCGCGCTTCCCCGACCCGCGCACGGACCAGGGCGTGCACCGCTTCCGATACGCCCTCGTACCGGCCGCGGACATCGGCGACGCGGTGCGCGAGGGCTACCGGATCAACCTGCCGGAGCGGCGCGTCCCGGGCGACCGGGGTGTAAAGCCGCTGGTGCACTCGACGGACGAGGCGGTGGTCGTCTCGGCGGTGAAGCTGGCCGACGACGGCAGCGGCGACGTCGTCCTGCGGCTCTACGAGTCCCTGGGCGGCCGGGCGGACGCCGAACTGTCCCTCGGCTTCGAGGCCACGTCGGCCCACCGCTGCGACCTGTTGGAACGCCCGCTGGAGGCGGTCCGGGTCGCGGCGGGGACGATCGCGCTGCCGCTGCGGCCGTTCGAGATCGTGACGCTGCGGGTGGCGCGGGATCACGACGGGAGCCGACCGAAGCCGCGGCGATAGGCGTGGGGGCTGACACCGGTGACGCGCTTGAAACGGTCGCGGAAGGACGTCGGGGATCCGAAGCCGACCTGGGCGCCGATTCGTTCGACCGTGTGATCGGTCGTCTCCAACAGATGCTGTGCCTGACGGACACGGATCCGGTGGAGCCACTGGAGTGGGGTACTGCCGGTCTGTTCGCGAAAGCGACGTATGAGAGTGCGGGGGCTGGTGCCTGCCTGAGTGGCGATGTCGGCGAGGGTGAGGTTGCGGCCGAGGTTGTCCTGTAACCACAGCAGGAGGGGTTCGAGGGCCGAACCGCGGGGAGTCGGGAGGCAGGGCCGGACGATGAACTGGGCCTGGCCGCCCTCCCGCTCCAGAGGCATGACCGCCATGCGGGCGGCGTCGGCGGCCACGGCGGATCCGTAGTCCCGGCGGATCATGTGGAGGCACAGGTCCAGACCGGCGGAGGCGCCGGCGGACGTGAGGATCTGCCCGTTGTCCACGTAGAGCACATCCGGGTCCACGTCGACGTCCGGATACATGGCCGCCAGGAGTTCCGCCACCGCCCAGTGGGTGGTGGCCCGCAGCCCGTCGAGCAGGCCGGTGGAAGCGAGGGGAAGCGCGCCCGAGCAGATGGCGGCGATGCGGGCACCCTCCGCGGCGGCGGTCCGCAGCGCGTCGCACACGGCGGGAGGGAGGGGCACGGCGGGATCGGTCGTGCCGGGCACGATGACCGTGTCGGCACCCTTGATGCCCTCCAGGCCCCAGGGCGCCCGGAGGGTGAAGGGGCCTGCGTCGGTCTCACGCCGTTCGGCACAGATGCGGACCTGGTAGGCCGGCGCTCCGTCGGACAGCCGGATACGGGTGAAAACCTCGATGGGGGTGGCCAGGTCGAAGGAGATCACCTGTTCAGGAGCGAGGACGGCAACCGTGTGCATGTGCACAACATAGCCATGTGCGCGGCGAGGCCCGCTGGCGATATCCCGTTAAACCCTGTCACTCCGGCACCTTGGGCGCAGAGTTGGCTGTTCCTAGCGTGGTGGTCATCACGGGCCAACGACGAAGATGACCGATTCGAGGATTTGCCATGCACGCCCATATCGTGTTGTTCGACGGTTTCGACCCTCTTGACGTCATCGCGCCGTACGAGGTGCTGCACACCGCGGGGATGGTCTCGGGCGGGGCCGTCACCGCGGAACTGGTCTCGGCCGAAGGGCCGCGCCCGGTGGCCAGTCGCATCGACGGCCTGACACTGAGCGCCACGGGACGGCTCGACCCCTGCCGGGCCGACCTCGTGCTCGTGCCCGGCTCGGCCCCTTCCGGCGAGGAACTGGAGGCGGCCGCGAACAGCGGCTACGGACAGCTGACTTCGACCACCCGGGCGCTGCGCGGGCACGGCCCGCGGAGCAGCCTGCTCTCCCTCCTCACACGTGCCATGCACCAGCCGGGGACGACGGTCGCGGCAGTGTGCGGCGGCTCTCTCCTCCTCGCCATGACCGGCCTGGTGTCGGGGCGGCGGGCCACCACGCACCATCTCGGCACGGATCTTCTCGGCGCGGCGGGCGTCGACGTCGTGTCCGCCCGTGTCGTGGACGACGGGGACCTGGTCACCAGCGCGGGGGTGACATCGGGCCTGGATCTGTCCCTGCACCTGGTGGAACGCGAACTCGGGCCGCGCATCGCCCATTCCGTCGAAATCCTGCTCGCGTACGAACGCCGTGGCACCGTCTGGCGTGCACGGGGCTCGCTCCCCACGGCCTTCGGCGGCCGCCTCCCTGTCGGCTGATCGCCGCGGGAGGGGCCGCCGTCGAAGGCGGAGCGCCGGGCCCACTCCGGCCCGGGCCCGGTCGCGACCGTTACGCCATGACCTCCTGCACCGTCAGGTGCGGGGCGACGAAGTGGCTCGGGCGGTCGTTGCGCCATACCAGCGAGGCGTTGAGGTCCTCGGCGTGGCTGCGCTTCGTCAGCAGCATGCCGTCCGCCACTTCGAGCGCGACGCCGTGCCAGGGGGTCAGCCACGGGTTGCCGGTCCGCATCAGGTGCAGGCCGATCTTCTCGGAGTGCGCGTGCTGCGGGTGGATGGACAGCCGCAGCGCGTCGGGGAACTCGTCCGCGACCAGCCGGCTCCAGGCGTTGCTGTGCCGGATGACCTGCCAGGCCAGGACCTTGGCGTCCTCGCGGACGCGGTTGCGGCTCGCGTCCTGCCGCACCGCGATCTGGTCCTCGAACATGAACCGGTGCATGCCGTTGAACATGACCTTCAGGCCCTCGTCGCCGGCGGCGCGACCGCGCAGGTCCTCCAGCGACTCGGCGTACTTCTCCAGCAGCACGCGGCGCACGGCCGGGTAGTCGGTGCTGTCGAAGGCGTCCTGGAGGGAGTAGAAGCCGATGGCGTCCCCGCCCAAGGTCTCGACGACGCGCTCGAGTTCGTCGCGGTAGCGGGTGGCCGCCTCGTCGGAGACGCCGACGACGTCGGCGAAGGTGTGCCCGTCGGAGCAGACGGTGACGCGGGCGCCGGGCGCGTAGTAGTGGCCCAGGTGGTCGCAGAACGACTGGAGGAACTCGAGCGCCAGGCGCTCGGCGAGGTCCGGCAGTTCGCCGAGGACCTTCTGGATGTTGGGCGACTTCGCGGGGAAGGCCGGGAGGACGAAGTGGATGGGCTCACCGGCCTGGATGAACTTCTCCACCTTGGCCAGGTGCGGAGCCCTGCACTCCGCGCAGGGGGCGCTGCCGCCGCAGTCCGCGTCGGCTCCCGGGATTAAACGGCGGTACTGGAAGACGTAGTCGAGTATCTCGGTGGCGATGGATGGTTTGGTGGCCTGGGTCACCAGGGACTCCCCCGAACGGTTCTGAGGCCGCGTCCGTCGAGGACGGCGGCCGTGTGCAGGAACAACAGCGGCGAAACAACATCCACTGCGCCCGACGGCGCGGCGAGGCCCGCGTGTCGCGGACATGCCGCAGTGGCGCAGACGCCATTATGGGTGCGCACGTAGATGGGAACAAGCAATCGATGAAAGATTATTCGGAGTATTCCCTTCCTTAACGCGCGCAAGGTGCGGATGCCCACAGATGGGGGCGGTTCGGCCCAGGGACGGGGCCCACAAGGCACTTTGAGGGCGTGTCAGGGGATTGCGCAAGGACGGTATCCGTGCGCAAACGGTGAAGTGGAGCGTCCTTCTCCGGCGGTGGAGCCGGAAGCGGACCGGCAGCAGACCGGAGGCGGAACCGCCCACCGGCCCGCACATCCGCACGAGTCCCCCCATAGCATTCCCGCATGAAGCTCCGTCCGCCGCGCCAACGGCGCACCCGCCTGGCCGCCGCCGGCGCGGCCCTCGCCGTGCTCGCCGGCACCGGCACCTGGACCGTGGCCGCCGCCACCCGCGGCGACCCGCCGGTCCACCGCGAGGACCGGTCCCTGACGATGTCCGGGGACGGCGTCCGCCTCGACACCTCCTTCTTCACCACCGGCGACGCCGGCCGCCGCAGACCCGCCGTCCTCCTCGCCCACGGCTTCGGCGGCAGCAAGGACGACCTCCGCGGCCGGGCCGAGGACCTCGCCCGCTCCGGGTACGCGGTCCTGACCTGGACCGCCCGCGGCTTCGGGAAGTCCACGGGAAGGATCGGGCTCAACGACCCGGACCACGAGATCGCCGACGTCGGCCGGCTCATCGACTGGCTCGCCGCCCGCCCCGAGGTCCGCCTCGACGCCGAGGGCGACCCCCGCGTCGGCATCGCCGGCGCCTCGTACGGCGGCGCCGCGGCCCTCCTCGCCGCCGGGCACGACAAACGCGTCGACGCCATCGCCCCGAGCATCACGTACTGGAACCTCGCCGACTCCCTCTTCCCCGGCGACGTGTTCAAGAAGCTCTGGGCCGGCGTCTTCTTCGGCACCGGGTCCGCGAACCGCTGCGGCCGCTTCGAACCCGCCGTCTGCGCCATGTACGAGCGCGTCGCCACCGCCGGACGCCCCGACGACGAGGCCCGCGAACTGCTCGCGCGGCGCAGCCCCTCCGCCGTCGCGGACCGCATCAAGGTCCCGACGCTGCTCGTGCAGGGACAGAGCGACTCGCTCTTCCCACTCGACCAGGCCGACCGGGCCGCCGACGCGATCCGCCGCAACGGCGCGCCCGTCGCCGTCGACTGGATCGCCGGCGGTCACGACACCGGGTCCGGGGAGGAGGACGACCGGGTGGCGGAGCGCACCCGCGCCTGGTTCGACCGCTACCTCAAGGACGACGAAGACACCGGCACCGGACCGGCGTTCCGCATCAGCAGGACCGGCGGCCTGGACACCACCGACGGCAGGCAGCGGCTGCGCGGGGCGAGCGGCGACCGCTACCCGGGCCTGCGCAACGCCCCCCGCACCGTCGCCCTCACCGGCCGCGAGCAGCGCTTCGGCAACCCCGCGGGCGGCTCGCCGCCCTCCGTGTCCGCCGTCCCCGGACTCGGCGCGGCCGCCCGCCTGTCGGGGCTCGGCCTCGGCCTGGCGCTGGACGTCCCGGGCCGGTACGCCCGCTTCGACTCGCCCCGGCTCACCGAGGGCGTACGCGTCACCGGCACCCCGGTCGTGAAGGTCAAGGTGGCCTCGGACAGCGGCGAGGCGACGCTCTTCGCCAAGCTCTACGACGTCGGGCCGGACGGGAAGCAGCAGCTGCCCGGCCAGTTGGTCGCTCCGCTCCGCGTGAGCGACGCCGAGGACGGCCGGACCGTGGAGGTCCGGCTGCCGGCCGTCGACCACACCTTCGAGGCGGGGCACCGGATGCGCCTGGTCGTCTCCGCCACCGACCTCGGCTACGCCTCCCCCGCCGCCCCGGCGACGTACACCGTCGCGCTCGCGGACGGCGGGCTGAGCGTGCCCACCGCGCCCGGGGTGACGACCGGTTCGGCCGGACTCCCCTGGTGGACCTGGGGCCTGCCGGCCGCCGGTGCCGTCGTCGCGGTCGCGCTGCTGCTCACCGGGCGGCGCCGGACCTCCGCGCCCGCGCCCGATCCGGCCCTCGCGGACGTCCCGTTGCAGATCAGCGGACTGACCAAGCGCTACGCGAAGTCCCACGACCGGTACGCGGTACGGGACGTGTCGTTCCGGGTCGAGCGCGGCCAGGTGCTGGGCCTGCTCGGGCCGAACGGCGCGGGCAAGACCACGACCCTGCGCATGCTCATGGGCCTCATCCGCCCCGACGGCGGCGAGGTGCGGGTCTTCGGCCACGCGGTCCGCCCGGGCGCGCCCGTCCTCTCGCGGGTGGGCGCCTTCGTGGAGGGAGCGGGCTTCCTGCCGCACCTGTCCGGACGGGCCAACCTCGACCTGTACTGGCGCGCCACGGGCCGCCCGGCCGAGGACGCGCACGCCGAGGAGGCGCTGGAGATCGCCGGGCTCGGCTCGGCGCTGGACCGCGCGGTCCGCACGTACTCCCAGGGCATGCGCCAGCGGCTGGCCATCGCCCAGGCCATGCTCGGGCTGCCGGACCTGCTGATCCTGGACGAGCCGACGAACGGTCTGGACCCGCCGCAGATCCGCGAGATGCGCGAGGTGATGATCCGGTACGCGGCGGGCGGCCGCACCGTGATCGTCTCCAGCCATCTGCTGGCCGAGGTCGAGCAGAGCTGTACGCACCTGGTCGTCATGGACCGGGGCCGGCTCCTCACCGCCGGGCCGGTCGACGGGATCACCGGTTCCGGCGACACGCTGCTCGTCGGCGTGGCGGGCGGGGCCACCGACGCCGTCGCGGAGAAGGTGACGGCCCTGCCCGGCGTCGCCTCGGCCGTGCGCGGCGACGAGGGCCTGCTGGTCCGGCTCGACGGCATGACCACACCCGAACTGCTCGTGGAACTGGTCCGGTTGGAGATCCCGGTGACGGGCGTGGGCCCGCAACGGCGGCTGGAGGACGCGTTCCTGACCCTGATCGGAGGTACCCCATGACCACGATGTCGGCTCCGGGTTATCGGGCGGGCCGCACCCTGCCGCTGCGCGTCGAGGCGGCGCGCCAACTGCGGCGCCGGCGCACGCTGGTGGTGGCCGGGGTGCTGGCCGTCCTGCCGTTCGTGCTGATCGCGGCGTTCGCGATCGGCGGGCGGTCGGGCGGACGCGACGGCCGCGTCTCGCTGATGGACACCGCGACGGCCTCCGGCGTGAACTTCGCCGCCACGTCGCTGTTCGTCTCGGCGGGCTTCCTGCTGGTGGTGCCCGTCGCCCTGTTCTGCGGCGACACGGTGGCCTCGGAGGCGAGTTGGTCGTCACTGCGCTATCTGCTGGCGGCGCCCGTCCCACGGGTGCGGCTGCTGGCGAGCAAGCTGGCGGTGGCGCTGGGCTTCAGCGCGGCGGCGATACTGCTGCTGCCGCTGGTGGCGCTCGCGGCGGGGGCCGTCGCGTACGGCTGGGGGCCGTTGCAGATCCCCACCGGCGGGACGCTCCCGGCGGGCACGGCGGCGGGACGGCTGGCGGCCGTGGTGGCGTACGTCTTCATCGGTCAACTGGTCACGGCGGCACTGGCGTTCTGGCTGTCCACGGTGACGGACGCGCCGCTCGGCGCGGTCGGCGGGGCGATGGGGCTGACCATTCTCGGCAACGTCCTGGACGCGGTCACCGCCCTCGGCCACTGGCGCGACCTGCTGCCCGCCCACTGGCAGTACGCGTGGGTGGACGTGCTCCAGCCGCACGCCGAATGGGACGGCCTGATCAAGGGCGCGGCGGTGTCGGTGGCGTACGCCCTGGTGCTGTTCGCCCTCGCCTTCCGGCACTTCCGGGGCAAGGACGTGGTGTCCTGACGCCTCGTGCAACTCCCGACGGGGACCCGCGTGGCGGCGGCGCGCGGGCCTCTGGGAGGCTGGCCGCCCATATGAGCTCCCTCTTCCGGAGGTTCGCACCATGGACGCCATGGACACCATGGACGCAGCAGCCACGGCCCGTACCGTCTGGCGGGCGGCCGAACCGGTCCACGCCGTCACGTACTTCGCCCCGGAGGGGCGGGCCGTCTTCGAGGAAGCGGGACTGCGCGGCTGGTGGCGCGGCTACTTCGCGGGCCGCTCCGCGCCGTTCGGGCCGGTGGGCCCGGAGCTGGTGACGGCCGCCTTCTTCGGCTTCGCCCCGGGCACGGTGGCCCGTGCCCTGCCGTCGGTGTGGGAGATCGTCTCCCCCGGGCGCGCGCTGGAGCTGCGCCGGGCGGGCGCACGCGCCGCGCTGCGCCGGCTGCTCGCGGGGCTGGAGGCGGAGACCGCGCGGGCGGCGGAGCTGCTCGGCCGCCATCTGGAGGGGCTGGACTGCGCCGGGCGGGCGCTGGGCGCGGCCAACGCGGCGCTGGGCCTCCCCGTCGATCCGCTCGACCGGCTGTGGCACGCGGCGACGCTGCTGCGCGAGCACCGGGGCGACGGCCATGTCGCGGCCCTGGTCACGGCCGGTCTCGACGGATGCGAGTCGCTCGTCCTGCGCAGCGGCATCGACGTCCCGCGCGAGGCGCTCCAGCCCTTCCGGGGCTGGACGGACGAGGAGTGGCGGGCGGCCGCCGGACGTCTCGCGGCCCGCGGGCTGCTGGACGCGGACGGCCGGGCGACGGAGGAGGGCCGCCGGCTGTCCGCGGAGGTCGAGGCGGCGACGGACCTGGCGGCGGCCCGGCCCTGGCAGGGCCCGGCCCCGGAGGCCGTCGACGAACTGCTGGCGGCGCTCGCCCCGGTGTCGCGGGCCTGCGCGGCCGTGCTGCCCCACCCGAACCCCATCGGGCTGCCGCGCGAGTAGGCCCGTCGCACGAGGGGGCGGCCCGCGGGCCGCCCCCTCCGCGTGTCCGGCCCCTTGCGCGCCATACACCCTGGGGGTATAGAAAAGGACAGAGCGGAGTGATACCCCCCAGGGGTATAAGATCCTTTTCGGGGGGCGCCGCCGAGCGCACGGGAGGAAACCATGTCGTCCCCGAACGCCACCCCCGATGCCACCCCCGACGCCGTCACCACCGTCTTCGCCGTCTCGGGCCTGCACTGCGGCCACTGCGAGACCGCGATCGCCAAGGCCGTCACCGCGCTCCCCGCCGTCCGCGCCGCCGGGGCGAGCGCCTCCGCCGGGCGCCTCACGGTCACCACCGCGGGCGAGCCCGACGAGGCGCTGCTCGCCCGCGCCGTGGACGAGGCCGGCTACGCGCTCACCGGCCGGATCTGACCCCGGCCCGGACCGAAGGAGCGGCGATGTCCGGCACCGCGACGTCCGGCAGTACCACGGGAACGTCCGACACCACCCGGGTCGAACTCGCCATCGGCGGCATGACCTGCGCCTCGTGCGCGGCCCGGGTCGAGAAGCGGCTCAACCGCATGGCCGGCGTGACGGCCACCGTCAACTACGCCACGGAGAAGGCGCGGGTCAGCTACGGAAGCGGCGTCTCGGTGGCCGACCTGGTCGCCACCGTCGAGGCCACCGGCTACACCGCGCAGCCCCCGCCGCCGCCCCGCGCGGACGCGGAGGACGAACTGCTCCCGCTGCGGCAGCGGCTGGTCACCGCCGGGGCCCTGGCCCCTCCGGTGATCGTCCTGGCGATGGTCCCCGCCTGGCAGTTCGACAACTGGCAGTGGCTCTCCCTGACCCTGACCGCGCCCGTGGTCACCTATGCCGGCCTGCCCTTCCACCGGGCCGCCTGGACCAACGCCCGGCACGGCGCGGCCACCATGGACACCCTGATCTCCCTCGGCACCTCGGCGGCGTTCCTCTGGTCGCTGTGGGCCCTGTTCCTCGGCGACGCGGGAATGCCCGGCATGCGGCACTCCTTCGCGCTGACGGTGGCCCCCGGGCACGGGGCCGACGCCGTCTATCTGGAGGTCGCGGCCGGCGTCACCGCCTTCGTCCTGGCCGGGCGCTTCTTCGAGGCCCGCGCCAGGCGCCGGGCGGGCGCGGCCCTGCGGGCGCTGCTGGAGCTGGGCGCGAAGGACGTGGCCCTGCTGCGCGACGGGCGTGAAGTACGCGTACCCGTCGGGGAGTTGACGGTCGGCGACCGGTTCGTCGTCCGCCCCGGCGAGAAGGTCGCCACCGACGGCACGGTCGCCGAGGGCGGTTCCGCCGTGGACGCCTCGATGCTGACCGGCGAGTCCGTCCCCGTCGAGGTCGGCGTCGGCGACGCGGTCGCCGGCGCCACCCTCAACACCTCGGGCCGTCTGGTCGTCGAGGCCACGCGGGTCGGCTCCGGCACCCAACTGGCCCGCATGGCACGGCTGGTGGAGGACGCGCAGAACGGCAAGGCGGCGGCTCAGCGTCTCGCCGACCGGATCTCCGCGGTGTTCGTCCCCGTCGTCGTCGCCCTCGCGCTGGGCACGCTCGCCGTCCGGCTCCTCGCCGGGGCGGGGCCGGCCGCCGCGTTCACCGCCGCCGTGGCCGTCCTGATCATCGCCTGCCCCTGCGCACTGGGCCTGGCCACCCCGACCGCACTGCTGGTCGGCACGGGACGCGGCGCCCAGCTCGGCATCCTCATCAAGGGACCCGAGGTCCTGGAGACGACCCGCGCCGTGGACACGATCCTCCTGGACAAGACCGGCACCGTCACCACCGGCCGCATGACGCTGCTGCGCACCACCACGGCGGCGGGCGCGGACGAGGCGGACGTCCTGCGGTTCGCGGGCGCGCTGGGGCACGCCTCCGAGCACCCCGTCGCCCGGGCGGTGGCCGACGGCGCCGCAGCGCGGGTCGGCACGCTGCCCGTGCCGACCGGGTTCCACGGCGTCCCGGGGTTCGGCATGCGGGGCGTGGTCGAGGGGCACGAGGTGCTCGTCGGCCGGGAGGCGCTGCTGGCCGAGCACGGGATCGCGCTGCCGGCGGCGCTGACGACGGCCCGGTCCGAGGCCGAGGCCGAGGGCCGGACGGCCGTCCTGGCGGCCTGGGACGGCGCGGCGCGTGGCGTCCTCACGGTCGCCGACGCGGTCAAGGACACCAGCGCCGCAGCCGTCGCCGAACTGCGCCGCCTCGGCCTG
The DNA here is from genome assembly GCF_039535865.1 of Streptomyces thioluteus. Taxonomy (NCBI): domain Bacteria; kingdom Bacillati; phylum Actinomycetota; class Actinomycetes; order Kitasatosporales; family Streptomycetaceae; genus Streptomyces; species Streptomyces thioluteus. The sequence goes on along the minus strand of NZ_BAAAXZ010000087.1, from coordinate 11,497 downwards.
ACCCCCATCCTGCTCACCGGCGACAACCGCGCCGTCGCCGAATCCGTCGCCCGCGAGACCGGCATCGACCAAGTGATCGCCGAAGTCCTCCCCCAGGACAAGGCCGACGTCGTACGACGCCTCCAGGACGAAGGACGCACCGTCGCCATGGTCGGCGACGGCGTCAACGACGCCGCCGCCCTCGCCACCGCCGACCTCGGCCTCGCCATGGGCACCGGCACCGACGCCGCCATCGAAGCCAGCGACCTCACCCTCGTCCGCGGCGACCTACGAACCGCAGCCGACGCCATCCGCCTCTCCCGCAGGACGCTGGGGACCATCCGGGCCAATCTGTTCTGGGCCTTCGCCTACAACGTGGCGGCCCTGCCACTGGCCGCCGCCGGGCTGCTCAACCCGATGATCGCCGGGGCGGCGATGGCCTGTTCCTCGGTCTTCGTCGTCGGCAACAGCCTCCGGCTGCGCCGCTTCCGCCCGTCGGTTTCGTGAGAACTCTGTAACAGCGGGATCTTCTGTCACCTCGGGCGCATCTTCACCTGTGACAACGCAACGACGACCGAGGGGCAGGACGGGACCATGGCACTGCCGCAGCTGTACAGGAAGAGGATCGCGGCACTGGTGACGGCCACGGTGCTCGGCTTCGCGGGGACCGTCACCGTCGCCGTCACCGCGGACGCGGTCGGCCGGGGGACGGACGCGAGCGCGCCGGTGGTCCAGCAGCCGGAACGGGGCGTCGTGCAGGTCGTGCAGGACGCCCCCGGCCGGTGACCGGCTAGTGGACGGAGAAGCCGCCGTCCACGAAGACCGCCTGCCCGGTGACGTACGCCGAGGCCCTGCTCGCCAGGAACACCGCCGCCCCCGCGAAGTCCTCCGGCAGCCCGTTGCGCCCCACGAGCGTGCGCGCGGCCAGCGCCTCCACCGTGGCCGGGTCGGACGACAGCCGCTCGTTGAGCGGCGTCCTCACGAACCCCGGCACGAGCGTGTTGCAGGTGACGCCGTACGGGGACCACGCCTCGGCCTGCGAACGTGCCAGGGACTCCAGCGCCCCCTTCGAGACGCCGTAGGCGCCGCTCCGCACGAACGCGCGGTGGGCCTGCTGGGAGGTGATGTGCATGATCCGCCCGTACCCCCGCTCGGCCATGCCCGGCCCGAACCGCTGCCCCAGCAGGAACGGTGCGTCCAGGTTCACGGCCATGGTGGCGTCCCAGACGTCGTCGGTCAGTTCGCCGAGGGGCGGGCGGAGGTTGATCCCGGCGGAGTTGACGAGGATGTCCGGCTCGCCGTAGACGTCCGCGGCCTTCTCGGCCGCGGTCCGCACGCCGTCCCGCGTGCCGAGGTCGGCACTCACCCAGGCGGCCCGGCAGCCGTCGTTCGTGAGCTCGTCCACGGTGTCCGCGAGGGCGGCTTCACCGCGGGCGACGACGACCACGCGGGCGCCGGCGCGGGCGAGGGCGCCGGCTATGGCGCGGCCTATGCCGGAGCTGCCGCCGGTGACGAGGGCGACTCGGCCGTCGAGGGAGAAGAGCTGGGAGAGGTAGGGCTGTGCGATCATGCGCCGACCCTAGTGGGTCTACTCCCCGCCCCGCCCTTTCACCGTTTCCCGCAGGGGCTGCGCCCCTGCGCCACCCCACCGGGGGCTCCGCGCTCCGCGCGGGAGTTGCGGGGCTTCGCCCCTGCGCCCCACCGGGGGCTCCGCCCCCTGGACCCCCTGGCGGGGCTCCGCCCCGATGCCACAGTCGCCCCCACGGCCCCCGGCAGGGCTCCGCCTCTGCCTCCCGACGAAGCGGCCCCCGTCCCCTACCCCCGGTCACACACCAGATCCGGCAGCTTCTTGCCGCCCCCCGCCAACGTCACCTTCACATCCGTCCACCGCAACCCGCCCGGCACCTCGTTGTGCGCCGCCGTGCACACCAGCTGCGTCCGCGCCGGGCGTGTCAACTTGCTGACGTCCAGCGGCAGTTGGATCGTCACCCGGCCGCGTTCCGCCGCCACCGAGACCCCTGTCCCGGGCCCCGACTTCATCACGACCTCGCTGAAGTACGACCGGGCGCGTTCCGCGTCGTTCGGGCCCGCCAGCATCAGCTCCACCGCGGACTCCGCGCTCACCGGTCCGTCCGCCGGGCGCGTCACGCCCACCACGACGCCGTTGGCGATGGCGAAGTAGAGCCGGGCCTGCCACCCCGGTTCCCCGGGGCGCTTGACGCCGGTCGCCGGCTGGCCGAATTCGATGACCTCGGTCCGCTCGATGCCGCAGCCGGCCAGTGGGGCGAGCGCGCCCAGCAGCAGCGCGGCGACGAGTGCGCGTCGCATGCTCATTCCTCCTCTTCCTCCTCGCCTCCCGCGCACAGCGGCAGCTCCACGGTGAACACGGCCCCGCCCTCGGGGCCGTTGGCCGCGCGCACGGTGCCGTGGTGCAGCCGGGCGTTCTCCAGGGTGATCGCGAGGCCCAGGCCGCTCCCCTCCGAGCGGGCGCGGGCCGCGTCGGCCTTGTAGAAGCGGTCGAAGACGTGCGGCAGGACCTCGGGGTCGATGCCGGGGCCGCGGTCCGCGACCTCGATGAACAGGCGCTCGTCGTCGGCGCGCAGCGAGACCCGCACCGGCTCCCCGCCGTGCCGCAGCGCGTTGCCGACGAGGTTGGCGACCACGACGTCGATGCGCCGGGTGTCGAGCCGGGCGCGCACGCCCTCCGCCAGGTCCGCGGCGACCTTGTCCTGCCAGTTGCGTGCCTGGAGGGTCTTGCGGACCGTCTCGGCGACGTCGACCTCGTCCAGGTGCAGCGACGCGGCGCCCGCGTCGAAGCGGGAGATCTCCATCAAGTCCTCGACCATGCGGGCCAGTTTCCCGGTCTCCTCGCTGATGAGCCGCACGGCGTAGGCCGTGTCGGGGTCGAGGGTCGCGGCGTCCTCGTCGAGGACGTCGACGACGGCGGTCATCGCGGCGAGCGGGGTGCGCAGCTCGTGCGAGACGTCGGCGGCGAAGCGCCGCGAGTTGGCCTCCATGCGCCGCAGTTCGGCGACGTTCTTCTCCAGGGCGGCGGCCATGCCGTTGAACGTCCGGGAGAGATCGGCGAGTTCGTCGCCGCCGGTGACCTTCAGCCGGGTGTCGAGCGCGCCGTCGGTGATCTGCTGGGCGCCGCGGCGCAGTTCGCGTACGGGCCGCAGCACGCTGCGGGCGGCGACCAGGGCGGGGACGACGGCGATGCCGACGGACAGCAGCGCCCCGCTCTGCGCGGCGTTGACCAGGGCCTGGACGTTGGCCTCGTCCTCGCGCAGCGGGACGCGGGCGTAGACCTCCAGCCCGGAGGTGTCGGTGCTGTTCTGGTAGGTGACGGGCAGGCCGATGACGAGCCAGGGGCGGCCGTCGGACTCGACGCGCTGGACGGCCGGGATGCCGTCCCCGACCTTCTCCCGGACGCCGGAGCCGAAGACGTCCTTGTCCTCGGTCGGTACGGCCGGGACCATCGGGCCGTCCTTGTAGCGGGTGTGGACGATCCAGTGCTGGGCGGCCTCGCCCGCCACGTTCAGCCCCTTGGAGAGCTTGGCCAGGGTGGCCTCGTCGGGCGACGCGGTGAGGCCGGTGACCTGCGAATTCACCTGGCCGCGCAGGGCGTTGACCGCGGTGTCCTGGGTGCGCTGGAGAATCGCGGTGCGCGCCTCGCGGAAGGTGAGGGCGGCGGTGGCCAGCGCGCCGAGCGCGGCGACGAGGAGGAAGGCGACGACGAGCCGGGCGCGCAGGCCGCGCACCAGGCCGCGCACGCCGCCCCGGGGACGTCTCACAGCGGCCCGAACCGGTAGCCGAAGCCGCGCACCGTCTGGATGTAGCGGGGCGAGCGCGTGGAGTCCTCGACCTTGGTGCGCAGCCGCATCACACAGGCGTCCACGAGCCGGGCGTCGCCGTGGTAGCTGTGCTCCCAGACGTGTTCCAGGAGCTGCTGGCGGCTGAAGACCCGGCCGGGGGTGGCGGACAGGTAGAGCAGCAGCTTCATCTCGGAGGGGGCGAGGGCGAGGTCCTGGCCGTGCTTGGAGACCAGCAGGCCGGCGCGGTCGATGACCAGGTCGCCGTAGGACTCGGCGGGGGCGGGCCGCTCGGGGTCGGGAGCGCTGCCGTCGGGGAGGGCGGCGCGGCGCAGGACGGCGCGGATGCGGGCCTCCAGGACCTCGCCGCGGGCGGGCTTGACGATGTAGTCGTCGGCGCCGGCCTCCAGGCCGAGGACGACGTCGATGTCGTCGCCGCGGGCGGTGAGCATGATGATCGGCAGCTGCTGGGTGGCGCGGATGCGGCGGCAGACCTCGAAGCCGCTGACGTCGGGCAGCATCAGATCGAGCAGGACGAGGTCGGGGCGGAAGGCGCCGAGCGCGGCGAGCCCGGCCTCGCCGGTCGCCGCGGCCTCGACCTCGTGACCGCGGCGGCGCAGGGTGAGGGTGACCCCTTCCCTGACGGCCCGGTCGTCCTCGATCAGAAGCACGCGTGACATACGGACAGTATCTGTCGGGTAAGCACATCAATGCGTCGCGAGGGGTCCGCACCAGGGAACTGTCACCGATTGCTCATATTCCTCTCCAGCCCCCGTATTCCTCATCCGGCCCCTGCCGGGCGGGACCGGCAGGGGCCGATAATGGCCCCCGGTTGTCCGTACCCCATCAAGTACCGCACGACCCGGAGGTCGCCGTGAGCACGCACGAGGTCTTCAACCAGGCCCCGCCCCTGACCGGCTTCACCACCGCCGACGACCCGGCCCTGCTGGAGGCCCTGCGCAGGGACGGCGGCGGCTGGGGCGAGGAGGCGGTCCGCGCCCTCGGGGCCCGGGCGGGTTCGGAGGAGGTGCAGGAGTGGGCGCGGCAGGCCGAGGCGTACCCGCCGGTGCTGCACACCCACGACCGCCACGGACACCGCGTCGACGAGGTCGAGTACCACCCGGCCTGGCACCACCTGATGGCCGCCGCCGTGGCGAGCGGCCAGCACGCCGCGCCCTGGGTCCAGGCGCGCCCCGGCGCCCATCTGGTGCGCGCGGCCAAGTTCTACGTCTGGGCCCAGGCGGAGCCCGGCCATGGCTGTCCGATCTCGATGACCAACGCCGCGATCCCGGCCCTGCGCGCCGAGCCGGAGCTGGCCGCCGCCTACGAGCCGCTGCTCGCCTCCCCCGTCTACGACTACGGGCTGCGTCCGCCGCTGGGCAAGCGCGGGCTGATCGCGGGCATGTCGATGACCGAGAAGCAGGGCGGCTCGGACGTCCGCGCCAACACCACCACCGCCGTGCCGGCCGGCGAGGGCACCTACGTGCTCACCGGGCACAAATGGTTCACCTCGGCGCCGATGAGCGACGTGTTCCTGGTGCTGGCCCGGACCGAGGAGGGCCCGACCTGCTTCCTGATGCCGCGCGTCCTGCCCGACGGCACCCGCAACGCGATGCGGCTCATGCGGCTCAAGGACAAGCTGGGCAACCGCTCCAACGCCTCGGCGGAGGTCGAGTACGAGCGGGCCGTGGCCTGGCGGGTGGGCGAGCCGGGGCGCGGGGTGCGCACGATCGTCGAGATGGTCAACATGACGCGGCTCGACTGCGTGATCGGCTCCGCCGCCGGGATGCGGGCCGGGCTGCGGCAGGCGCTGCACCACACCGCGTACCGCCGGGCGTTCGGCGCCGAGTTGATCGACCAGCCGCTGATGCGCAACGTCCTCGCCGACCTGGCCGTCGAATCGGAGGCCGCGACCGTCCTGGCGATGCGGCTGGCCGCCGCGCTGGACCGGTCGGAGGCGGGGGACGCCTCGGAGGGTGCGCTGCGCCGGCTGGCGCTGGCGGCCGGCAAGTACTGGGTGTGCAAGCGCGGCAGCGCGCACGCCGCGGAGGCGCTGGAGTGCCTGGGCGGCAACGGGTACGTGGAGGAGTCAGGCATGCCGCGGCTGTACCGGGAGGCACCGCTGCTGTCCATCTGGGAGGGCTCGGGCAACGTCGCGGCCCTGGACGTACTGCGGGCGCTGCGGCGGGAGCCGGCCGCGCTGGACGCCTACGAGGCGGAGGTCGCGCTCGCCGCGGGGGCGGACGCCCGGCTGGACGCGGCGGCCGCCGGGCTGCGGGAGCTGCTGGGCACGCTCGGCGACCCCGGGCGGGACCAGCTGGTGGCCCGCCGGCTCGCCGAGCGGCTGACGCTCGTCCTCCAGGGCGCCCTGCTCGTCCGGCACGCGCCGCCGGCGGTGGCCGACGCGTTCTGCGCGTCGCGGCTGGGCGGGGACTGGGGGCAGGCGTTCGGCACGCTCCCGGCGGGCACGGACCTGGGGGCGGTCCTGGAACGGACGCGGGCGAAGAACGACTGACGGCCGTCGAACACCACCCGCCTCCGCCCGAACACGACCCATCTCCGTCGAACGATCATCACCCCATCGGGCGAAACCCGGCGGCCGTCGGGTGAACGGGCGGCCGGGGACGCAGGATCTCCCCGCACCCCGATCTCCCGCACCCCGCCGTCCGTTCCTCCGGAGACGCCCATGTCCGACTGGCTGGTCCTGGTCCTCACCATCGCCGTCGCGACGGCCGTCGTGCTGGCCATCGCCCTGCTGAAGGAGCGCGGGCGCGGCCCGGACCGCGACCGGTCGGGAACCCCCGACGTGATCGAGTACATGACGATGATGATCGGCGTGGTCTACGCCATCGTGCTGGGCCTGGCCATCGCCGGCGTCTGGGAGGCGCGCAACACCGCGCAGGCCACCGCCCAGGCCGAGGCCCAGGCCCTGCACGAAGTGACCGAGCGGGTCCAGGTGTTCGCGCCGCCCGCCCGCGACCGGGTCCGGCAGGACGTCGAGTCGTATGTGCGCTACGTGGTGCGCGAGGAGTGGCCCGGGATGCTCGACTCCGGGGAACTCACCGGAAAGGGCGGCGTGTTGCTCGACCGGGTGCGGACCGACGTCACCGCCTACGAGCCGCGCGACGAACCACGAGAGCCAGTCCTACCAGCCGCTGCTGGACCAGGTCGGCGCCGCGGACGCGGCCCGCAACGCCAGGGCGCGGGGCGCCGACGACACCATGCCGGGGGTGGTGTGGTTCGGCCTGATCGGCGGGGCGCTCGTCGCCGTCGGCCTGATCTTCACGCTGCAGATCCGGCGCACCTCGCGGAGTTGCTGCTCGCCGGGGTCTACACCTCGATGATCGCCTTCCTCCTCTTCCTCATCTGGGACTTCAACTCGCCCTTCGGGCACGTTCCTTCGGACGCCACGGACGCGTTCACGGATCTGTTCGCCATCTGACGGGCAGACGCGTGAGGCCGTTCTGGAAGTTGGAGGTGAGCCGGACGGGCTCCCCGGCGCGTTCCAGGCCGGGCAGCAGGTCGAGGGCCGCCCACAGCAGGGCCCGCAGCTGGACGCGCGCGAGGTGCGCGCCCAGGCAGAAGTGCGGGCCGAAACCGAAGCTGACGTGGTCGTTGGGGCTGCGCGGGTGATGTCGAAGCGGTCGGGGTCCGGGAAGACGCGTTCGTCGCGGTTGGCGGAGGCGTGGTGGACGACGACCTTCTCGCCGCGCCGGACGCGCACGCCGGCGAGCTCGGTGTCCCGGGTGGCGGTGCGCCGGAAGTGGAGCACCGGCGGCCAGTGGCGCAGCGCCTCCTCGACCGCCGGGGCGGTGAGTTCGGGGTGCTCGCGGAGCAGCGCCAGCTGGTCCGGGTGGTCGAGGAGGGTGAGCAGCGCGCCGGGGACGCCGTTTGCGCAGGGTCTCGTTGCCGGCCACGGCGAAGAGGAAGAACATCGTCTCGAACTCGTCGCCGGTCAGCCCGCCCGGCGCATCCGGGCCATCACGCTGCCCGGCCCCGGCCGCGCGGCGAAGCCCGTGGGCGTAGGCGAACATGTCGGGCAGGGCGGCCCGGAGCGGGGGTTGAGCGGGGCTCCGTCGGGCCGGACGAGCGGTCCGGGGCGCAGGGCGTGCGCGGCGCGGCCGAGGGGGCTGAGCGCGGCGGGGTCGACGGCGTCGGCGGTGGCGCGCCGGGGTCCTGGTAGCCGATGACCCGGTCCGCCCAGTCCGCCAGCAGCCCGCGGTCCTCCTCGGGACGCCCATGAGGTGCGCGAGGGTCCGTACGGGCAGGTCGGCGGCGAGGGGGACGAAGTCCGCCGCGCCGCGCGGGGCGACGGCGCCGACCAGGGCGCGCGCCCGCGCCTCGATGACGTCCTCCAGCTCGCGCACCGCGCGCGGGGTGAACGCGGCGGCGACGATGCGGCGCAGCCGCACATGGGCGGGCGGGTCCTGGTTGAGCATCATGGCCCGGACGAAGTCCAGGTCCTCCGGGCTGTCGGGGTCGCGCAGCTGGGTCGCGCCCAGGTGGGAGGAGAAGACCTCGGGGGTGCGCAGGACGTGCTTGACGTCGGCGTGCCGGAAGACGGCCCAGTAGCCGGCCCGGCGGGCCAGTCGCCGACGGGCGGTTCGGGCACGCGGCACACCGGCGCGCGCGGTCGCGCAGCTCCCGGTAGAGGTCGTGGGGCACGCCCCGGGCATATGTCGCGGGGTCGAACACGGCGGTCACCTGGAGTGCGCTCACCAGCGGACCGTACGCCGCGGCCGGCCGGGCACGTCAAGGCCCCGTCAGGCGCCCGCCGTCGGGGCCGGGCGCGAGTGCTGCCGTCCGATTGGGGGTACAGGGCAAGGGAGCAAGGGGGCTTACCGACAGGAGGGCACCGGAGTGAGCGACGAAAGCATTGCTTACGGTCAGGGCTCGACCCGGGCGGTCAACGTGGACGAGGCCGAGGCCATGGTGCGGGGCATCTGCTTCAAGACCGGACCGCCCCGGCTCCTCGGGGTCGAGCTGGAGTGGCTCGTCCACGACCTGCACGATCCCACCCGGACCGTCGAGCCGTCCCGGCTCGCCGCGGCCGCCGGCCGCCTGCGGAAACTTCCGCTGCGATCGCTGCTCACCGTCGAACCCGGCGGTCAGATCGAGTTCAGCTCGCAGCCCGCCGGCTCCCTCACCGCCTGTGTCGAGGAGGTGGCCGCCGATCTCGCCCTCGCCCGCGCCGAGCTGCGGGACATCGGGCTCTTCCTCTCCGGCTACGGCAAGGAGCCGTGGACGCATCCCGGCCGCGTGGTCACGACCCGCCGGTACGACGCGATGGAGGTCTTCTACGACTCCTGGAACGAGGCCGGGCGCACCATCATGTGCCGCACGGCGTCCGTCCAGGTCTGCCTCGACGCCGGGCACGAGGAGCCCGGCCCGCTCGGCTTCGGCCGCCGCTGGCGGCTGGCGCACCTGCTGGGTGCGGTGCTCAACGCCGCATTCGCCAAACTCCCCGCTGCAACAGCGGCCGTCCGACCGGCTGGCGCTCCACGCGCCAGGCCACGTACGCGCGCATGGACCCCGGCCGCACCCTCGCCCCCGCCGAGGACAGGGAGCCGCGCGCCGCGTGGGCGGAGTACGCGCTGGACGCGGAGGTGATGTTCGTCCGCAGCCAGGACGGCCCGTGGGAGCCCCGGCGCGGGCTGGCCCTGCGCGAGTGGCTGCGCACCGGCGAGCCGCGGCCGGCCACGGCGGGCGACGTGCTGTACCACCTGACCCACGCTGTTCCCGCCGGTCCGGCCGCGCGGACACCTGGAGCTGCGCATGATCGACGCGCAGCCCGGGGAGGACGGCTGGATGGTGCCGCTGGCCGTGACGGTGGCGCTGTTCGACGACCCGTCGGCGGCCGAGACCGCGTACCGGACGGTCAAGGCCCTGGCGGACACGGCGGCCGGGGAGCCGACCCCGCGCAATCCGCTGTGGCGCAGGGCGGCGCGGTACGGGCTGTCGGACCCCGAGCTGCGCGCCCGCGGCCGTCGCCTGCTTCGCGGCGGCCCGGGAGGCCCTGCCCCGGCTCGGGGCCTCGCCGCGGATCCTGGCGGCGGTGGACGACTTCACCGCGCGGTACGTGGCGCGGGGCCCGCTGCCCCGCCGACGACCTCCTGGACCTGGTCGGGGACCGGCCCGTGGGCACGGAGGCCCGCTCGTGACCGCCCGCGGGGAGGAGAACGGAACGGAGTACGGGGCCCGGTCCCGGCGCGCTGCGACGGCGCGCCGCGGACGCCCTGCTCGCGGCCCGTGAGCGCACCGGCGCGCTCACGGGCTGCGTGCCGGACGCGGAACTCACCGCCCAGCACTCGCCGTTGATGTCGCCGCTGGTCTGGGACCTGGCGCACATCGGCAACCAGGAGGAGCTGTGGCTGTGGCGTGCCGTCGGCGGGCGGGATGCGCTGCGGCCCGAACTGGACGGGCTCTACGACGCGTTCGAGCACCCGCGCGCCGAGCGCCCGTCCCTGCCGCTGCTGCCGCCGGCGGAGGCGCGCGGCTACGTTGCGGACGTGCGGGGGCGGGTGCTGGACCTCCTGGACAGCGCCCCGGTGGACGGCGGCGGGCCGCTGCTGGAGGCGAGCTTCGCCTTCGGGATGATCGCGCAGCACGAACAGCAGCACGACGAGACCATGCTGATCACCCATCAGCTGCGGTCCGGGCCCGTGGCGCTGACCGCCCCCGAGCCGCCGCCCGCCCCGCCGGACGCCGCGGCCCTGCCGCGCGAAGTCCTCGTCGAGGGCGGCCCGTTCACCATGGGCACCACCACCGAGCCGTGGGCCCTGGACAACGAGCGGCCCTCCCATGTGCGGGACGTGCCGCCGTTCTTCCTCGACACCCTGCCCGTGAGCAACCGTGCCTACCGGCACTTCATCGAGGACGGCGGGTACGGCGAGCCGCGCTGGTGGCATCCGGCCGGCTGGGAGCAGGTGCGCCGCCACGGGCTGGCGGCGCCGCTGTTCTGGCGGCGGGAGGGCACGGACTGGGTGCGCCGCCGCTTCGGCGTCGTGGAGCCCGTACCGCCCGACGAGCCGGTGCTGCACGTGAGTTGGTACGAGGCGGCCGCGTACGCCGCCTGGGCGGGGCGGCGGCTGCCGACGGAGGCCGAGTGGGAGAAGGCCGCCCGGCACGACCCCGCCTCCGGCCCGCTCCCGGCGCCACCCCTGGGGCGACGAGGACCCCGCCCCGCACCACGCCAACCTCGGCCAGCGGCACCTGCGTCCCGCGCCCGTCGGCTCGTACCCGGGCGGCGCCTCGCCGCTGGGGGTACGGCAGTTGATGGGCGACGTGTGGGAGTGGACGGCGAGCGACTTCCTGCCGTACCCCGGATTCCGGGCCTTCCCCTACCGCGAGTACTCGGAGGTCTTCTTCGGCGGGCGGCACAAGGTGCTGCGCGGCGGATCCTTCGGGGTGGCCCCGGTCGCCTGCCGGGGCACCTTCCGCAACTGGGACCTGCCGCAGCGCCGGCAGATCTTCGCCGGCTTCCGCACGGCGCGCGACGCGGGGCCGCGCTGATGTGCCGGCACCTGGCCGTCCTCGGCCCCGACGCCCCGCTGGGCGCGTCCGTCGCCGAGACCGCCGTACTCCCTGGTGCGGCAGTCCTGGGCGCCCGCGCCTGCAGCGGTACGGCACCGTCAACGCGGACGGCTTCGGCATCGGCTGGTACGCGGACGGCGATCCGCGGCCCGCGCGCTACCGCAGGGCCGGGC
>NZ_BAAAXZ010000086.1:0-26307 GCF_039535865.1 Streptomyces thioluteus | reverse complement strand
ACGCCTTGCCCATGTAGTCGGCCCAGATCTCCGCGGGGAACGACGCGCCGTGGATCGTCGGCTTGCCGCCTACCCCGCGCATCGACAGGAACTCCTGGTTCTTCGCGTTGGGATCGACGCGGTACATGCCGATCGCGGTGGACAACTGCGGGGTGTAACCCGCGAACCAGGCCGAGCGGTTGCCGTCCGTCGTCCCCGTCTTGCCGGCCACCGGACGGGCCCCGAGCTTCGCCGCCGTGCCGGTCCCCGCCTCGACGACGGTCCTGAGCACATCCGTCACGTTGTTGGCCACGTCGGGGGTGAAGGCCTGCTCGGACCTCTGCTCGTGCTCGTAGGCCGGCTTGCCGTTCTTCTCCACCTTCGCGACCGAGTAGGGGTCGATCTGCCGACCGCTGTCCGCGAAGGTCGCGTAGGCGCCGGCCAGCCGGATCGCGCTCGGTGCCGAGGTGCCCAGGGAGAACGTCGGGGTGATCGAGGCGAGCTGCTCCTTGTCCAGGCCCGCGGCCAGGGCCGCCTCCCGGACGAGGTCCGTGCCGACGTCCATGCCGAGCTGGATGTAGGGGGTGTTCACGGAGAACTGCATGGCCGTGCGGAGGCTGATGAGGCCACGGTCCTCGTCGCCGTCGTTCTTCTGGTGCCACTCGCTGCCGTCGCGGTCGTGCCAGACCGTCCCGTTGTACATCCGCAGCGTCAGCTTGTCGTCGCCGTTGTAGACGCTCTCCGGGGAGACCAGCGTGCGTTCGGCGTCGCCCTGCTGGGGGCCGAGGGCGGGGTTCCGCTTGCCGTGCGTCATCGCGGCGGCCAGGACGAAGGGCTTGAACGTCGAGCCCACCTGGACGCCGGTGTAGTCGGCGTTGTTGGTGAAGTGGGTCAGGGCGTTCTCCCCGCCGTAGATGGCGACGATCTTCCCCGTGCCGGGCTCCACCGAGGCGCCGCCGAACTGCACGAACTTGTCGACCTCGCGCTTGTCCGGCTTGAGGTTCGCCCTGCGCACGGCGTCGACGGACTTCGCCAGGGCAGTGACCTTGGTGCGGTCGAACGTCGTGTAGATCTGGTAACCGCCCTTGTCCAGCTCGCCCTTGCTGATCGTGGAGTGGGCGGTGATGTAGTTGTCGGCGAGGTCGGTGAGGTAGCCGATCTGTCCGGCCCGGTTGGTCGCGGGCTTCGGCTTCTGCGGCTGCGGGAAGCCCTGTCCGACCCACTTGTCACGGTCGGCCGCGCTCAGGTGCCCGACCTCGACCTCCCGGTCCAGCGTCCACTTCCAACGGTCCGTGGCCCGCTTGGTGTTCTTCTCCGGCGTCGCGGCCGGGCCCTGACCGCCGTACGGGTCGTACAGGTTCGGCCCGTTGAGCGTCGCCGCCAGGTAGGCGCTCTCGCTCGGCGTCAGGTCCGAGCAGTCCTTGTCGTAGTAGGCGCGCGCCGCCGCCTGGATCCCGTAGGCGCCCCGGCCGTAGTACGCGGTGTTGAGGTAGCCCGCGAGGATGTCGTGCTTGTCCTGGGTCGCGCCCACCTTCACGGAGATCAGCAGCTCCGTCATCTTGCGCTTGAGCGTCTGCTCCTGGCTGAGGTAGGTGTTCTTGACGAACTGCTGGGTGATCGTGGAACCGCTCTGCGTCTCACCGCCCTGCGCCATCTTGACGACCGCCCGCGCGATGCCCATCGGGTCGACACCCCAGTCCTTGTAGAAGCTGGCGTTCTCGGCGGAGATGACCGCGTTCTGCATGGACAGGGGGATCTGGGAGATCGGCACGATCTGCCGGTTGAGATTGCCTCCACCGGCCACGACCATCTGCTTGCCGTCGGACCAGTAGTAGACGTTCTTCTGGACCTTCGAGGCCAGTTGGGCGCTCGGCACCTGCACCACGGCCAGGGCGACGCCCACCGTCCCGAAGATCAGGCCGGTGAAGGACGCGACGGCCCCGGCGACCAGCCGCCAGGACGGGATCCAGCGCCGCCAGCCGTCCCGGCCGGCCCGTGGATAGTCGACCAGCCTCTTCCGGCCCGCGACGGCGTCCCGCCGGGCCCGGCCCGCCCCCCCTCCTCCGGCCGGCGCCCGTCTGCGGCCGCCGGACCCTCCGCGCCGGGCCGCGGCCCGCCCGCCGTAAGGGGGCTCCTCACCCCGGCCGCGACCGGGCACGGCGGAACTGTTGCGTGGTGCGGCACGGCGGCCGGACGTCGACTGCTGCGACGCGCGCCGGGCCGCGGCTCGTCCGCCGCCCTGCGACTGCGGCGGCTTGCGACGATGCTCGCTCATCGAACGACTACTTCCTTGGGCAGGCGCTATCGCCTGGAAGCGGCAGGTGTGCGTTCCCCCCGGTGCGCGAACCGGCCCCCTGAACGGCCGGGCGCACTGCATCCGGGACGAGGACGCCGCCCGGCGTCACCCGGTTCCCAGTGGTCTGCATGGCGCACAGACTACGCACGGTCAAAACCCGACTACTCTGGATGTTCACTCCAATTCAGGCCGCCGGTGTCCCACGAACCGGTGATGTGACCTCGTTCACCGTTCCCCCTCTTGTCGACTCAGGACCCGAGCTCTATCGTCTGGATGTATCGAGTCGATACATCAGCTCGGTACATCAGCTCGGAATAAGGGACCAGTAAAGACACGGGAGCAAAGGACTAGGCTGTGGGGGACAAGGAGGCGAAACATGAGCAGACGCTCCGGCATCCTCGAGTTCGCCGTCCTCGGCCTGCTCCGCGAGTCCCCGATGCACGGCTACGAGTTGCGGAAGCGACTGAACACCTCACTCGGTGTGTTCAGGGCGTTCAGCTACGGCACCCTCTACCCCTGCCTGAAGTCCCTCGTGGCGAACGGCTGGCTGGTGGAGGAGCCCGGGAACGCTCCCGAGGACGCCAAGGCGGCCTCGCTGGCCGGACGGCGCGCGAAGATCGTCTACCGCCTGACGGCGGAGGGAAAAGAGCACTTCGAGAAGTTGCTCGCGCACACGGGCCCGGACGCGTGGGAGGACGAGCACTTCGCCGCCCGCTTCGCGTTCTTCGGGCAGACCTCGCGGGACGTACGGATGCGCGTGCTGGAGGGCCGTCGCAGCCGGCTGGAGGAGCGTCTGGAGAAGATGCGCGCCTCCCTGGCCCGCACCCGGGAACGGCTGGACGACTACACCCTCGAGCTTCAGCGGCACGGCATGGAGTCCGTGGAGCGCGAGGTCCGCTGGCTGAACGAGCTGATCGAGAGCGAACGGGCCGGGCGTGACAGACGCGCCGGTCCGGACCAGTGAGCCCTGCACGCAGCAGGGCTTCGTCGAGAACGAACAGGGAGCAACCGGAATGGGTTCGGTTCGCGTAGCCATCGTCGGCGTGGGCAACTGCGCCGCCTCGCTGGTGCAGGGCGTCGAGTACTACAAGGACGCCGACCCGAACGGCCGCGTGCCGGGTCTGATGCACGTGCAGTTCGGCGACTACCACGTGCGCGACGTCGACTTCGTGGCCGCTTTCGACGTGGACGCCAAGAAGGTCGGGCTCGACCTCGCCGACGCCATCGGCGCCAGCGAGAACAACACGATCAAGATCTGCGACGTGCCCTCGACCGGTGTCACCGTCCAGCGCGGCCACACCCTCGACGGTCTCGGCAAGTACTACCGCCAGACCATCGAGGAGTCCGCCGAGGCCCCGGTCGACGTCGTCCAGATCCTCAAGGACCGTCAGGTCGACGTGCTCGTCTGCTACCTGCCGGTGGGCTCCGAGGACGCCGCCAAGTACTACGCGCAGTGCGCCATCGACGCCAAGGTCGCCTTCGTCAACGCCCTCCCGGTCTTCATCGCCGGCACCAAGGAGTGGGCCGACAAGTTCACCGAGGCCGGTGTGCCGATCGTCGGCGACGACATCAAGTCGCAGGTCGGCGCCACCATCACGCACCGCGTGATGGCCAAGCTCTTCGAGGACCGGGGTGTCGTCCTCGACCGCACCATGCAGCTGAACGTCGGCGGCAACATGGACTTCAAGAACATGCTCGAGCGCGAGCGCCTGGAGTCCAAGAAGATCTCCAAGACGCAGGCCGTCACCTCCCAGATCCGCGACCGCGAGCTGGGCGAGGACAACGTCCACATCGGCCCCTCGGACTACGTGGCCTGGCTGGACGACCGCAAGTGGGCGTACGTGCGCCTCGAGGGCCGCGCCTTCGGCGACGTCCCGCTGAACCTGGAGTACAAGCTCGAGGTCTGGGACTCCCCGAACTCCGCCGGTGTCATCATCGACGCCCTGCGCGCCGCGAAGATCGCCAAGGACCGGGGCATCGGCGGCCCCATCCTCTCCGCCTCCTCGTACTTCATGAAGTCGCCGCCCGTGCAGTACTTCGACGACGAGGCCCGCGAGAACGTCGAGAAGTTCATCAAGGGCGAGGTCGAGCGCTAAGCACGCGCCGACGTCCTCTTGGATCACAGGCCCCCCGGGAACGAGTCGTCAGGCTCCTGCCCCGGGGGGCCTGTCCCGTATGTGAAGCTGACCGCATGCCCGTCGTGCGTGATCTTCGCGTCCTGCTCCACCTACGCGATTTCCGCCGCCTGCTGACCGTGCGCCTGCTCTCCCAGGGCGCCGACGGGGTCTACCAGGTCGCACTCGCCGCCCATGTCGTCTTCTCCCCCGAGAAACAGACCTCCCCCGCGGCCATCGCCTCGGCCATGGCCGTCCTGCTGCTCCCGTACTCCCTGCTGGGCCCATTCGCCGGGGTGCTCCTGGACCGCTGGCGCCGCCGTCAGGTCCTGTTGCACGGCAACCTGCTGCGTGCCGTCCTGGCTGTCGGCACCGCCCTGCTCATCCTCGCCGCGGTGCCCGACTGGCTCTTCTACGTCTCCGCGCTGTCCGTCACCGCCGTCAACCGCTTCGTCCTCGCGGGACTCTCGGCCTCCCTGCCGCACGTCGTGGACGGCCCGGAGCGTCTGGTGACGGCCAACGCGCTCTCCCCGACCGCCGGCACGCTCGCCGCCACCGCGGGCGGGGGCATCGCCTTCGCCGTACGCCTCGCCGCCCCGGGCGGGACCGTCGCCGACACCCTCGTCGTCCTCGTCGGCGCCACCCTCTACCTCTGCGCCGGGGCCGCCGCACTCCGCATCCCCGCGACGCTGCTGGGACCCGAAGCCATCGCCACCCGGGCCTCGCTGCGCACGGCGCTGACCACGACGGTGCGCGGTCTGACGGCCGGACTGCATCACCTGGCACAACGGCGGTCCGCCGCAAGGGCGTTGGCGGCGATGACGATGATGCGCTTCTGCTACGGCGCCCTGACGGTGACCCTGCTGATGCTCTGCCGGTACGCCTGGACCGACAGCGACTCGGCCGGGCTGGCCCTGCTGGGTCTCGCGGTCGGCGTCTCGGGGGCAGGGTTCTTCGCCGCGGCGGTGATCACCCCGTGGGCGGTCGGCAGGTTCGGCCGGCTGGGCTGGATCGTGGTCTGCGCCGCCGCGGCCGCGGTTCTCGAACCCGCGCTGGGTCTGCCCTTCACCCCGACACCGATGCTGATCGCCGCATTCGTGCTGGGACTGGTCACCCAGGGGGCCAAGATCTCCACGGACACAGTGGTGCAGGCGACGGTGGACGACGCCTTCCGCGGCCGGGTGTTCTCGCTCTACGACGTCCTGTTCAACGCCGCCTTCGTGGGAGCGGCGGGAGTGGCCGCGCTGATGCTGCCGCACGACGGCCGATCGGTCGCCCTGATCGTCACCGTCGCGGCGCTCTACGCGGTGACGGCGGCCGCGCTGGCCACCAGCGGGCCGGTTTCACGTGAAACAGCGCCGTCCGACGACGGCGCACGTTTCACGTGAAACATCACCCCGGCTCGTTCAGCCCTGCTGGGCCGCCCACCAGCGCTTCAGCTCGGCAACGGCCTCGTCCCGCTCCATCGGGCCGTTCTCCAGCCGGAGCTCCAGCATGTACTGGTACGCCTTGCCGACCTGCGGACCGGGGCCGATCTCCAGGATCTGCATGATCTCGTTTCCGTCGAGATCCGGCCGGATCGAGTCCAGCTCCTCCTTCTCCTGGAGGTCGGCGATGCGCTGCTCCAGCCCGTCGTAGGCGTCGGAGAGCGCCTTGGCCTTGCGCTTGTTGCGGGTCGTGCAGTCGGACCGGGTCAGCTTGTGCAGCCGGTCGAGCAGATGGCCCGAGTCCCGGACGTAGCGCCGCACGGCCGAGTCCGTCCACTCGCCCGTGCCGTAGCCGTGGAAGCGCAGGTGCAGCTCGACGAGCTTCGAGACGTCCTTCACCAGGTCGTTGGAGTACTTGAGCTTGGCCATCCGGGACCGGGTCATCTTGGCGCCGACCACCTCGTGGTGGTGGAAGGAGACCCGGCCGTCCTTCTCGAACCGGCGGGTCTTCGGCTTGCCGATGTCGTGCAGCAGCGCCGCCAGACGCAACACCAGGTCGGGACCGCCCCCGGGCTCGTCGCGCGGAGCCTCTAGGGCGATGGCCTGGTCGAGGACGGTGAGGGTGTGCTCGTAGACGTCCTTGTGCCGGTGGTGCTCGTCGCTCTCCAGCCGCAGGGCCGGCAGCTCGGGGAGGACGAGCGCGGCCAGGCCGGTGTCGACGAGCAGTCGCAGCCCCTTGCGGGGGTGGTCGGAGAGGATCAGCTTGTTCAGCTCACCCTGGACCCGCTCGGCGGAGACGATTTCCAGCCGACCGGCCATCTCCTTCATCGCCGTGACGACCTCGGGTGCCACCTCGAAGTCCAGCTGCGCGGCGAAGCGCGCGGCCCGCATCATGCGCAGCGGGTCGTCGGAGAAGGACTCCTCCGGGGTGCCGGGGGTCCGCAGAACCTTCGCAGCGAGGTCCTCGAGCCCGTTGTGCGGGTCGATGAACTCCTTCTCCGGGAGGGCCACGGCCATGGCGTTGACCGTGAAGTCGCGGCGGACCAGGTCCTCCTCGATGGAGTCGCCGTAGGAGACCTCCGGCTTGCGCGAGGTCCGGTCGTAGGCCTCCGACCGGTAAGTCGTGATTTCGAGATCGAAACCGGACTTGCGGCAGCCGACGGTGCCGAAGGCGATGCCGACCTCCCAGAGGGCGTCCGCCCAGGGCCGGACGATCTTGAGGACCTCCTCGGGACGCGCGTCCGTCGTGAAGTCCAGGTCGTTGCCGAGGCGGCCGAGCAACGCGTCCCGTACCGAGCCGCCGACCAGGGCGAGCGTGAACCCGGCCTCCCGGAAACGGCGGGCGAGGTCGTCGGCGACGGGGGACACCCGCAGGAGCTCGCTCACGGCACGGCGCTGCGCGTGGCTGAGTTCGTTCGTCGGCGTGGGGTGGCTGTTGTTGGCGTTCGGCACAACAGAAGAGGGTACGTGGCCGGGGGCCGATAGACGTCCTCGATCAGGACAGGTGTGTGAGGCGCTTCATAAACCGGGCGTGGCCCGGCCGGGGCCCGCCGCGGGTGATCATGTGCTGCGGTCCGCAGCACTTGTGCACAGCGCGCCTCGTTACCATTCGTGGACGCACATCCGACGACCACTGACGACGACGAGGGACGGGCGAGCGCGTGGCCGAAGCGGCAGAGTTCCAGGGGACGACACCCGCTCCTGCCCTCCGGCGGTTCCGGCACATCGCGACGGTGCTCACCGGGTTGCTGGTGTTCCTCGGAATGATCCAGCTGCCGTCCGCTCCCGCCGCCCGGGCCGACGCGGGAGGCTCCCGGACGGTCGGGGTCTCCATCGACACCCTCACCCCGGGCGCCCCGACACAGAACGACAAGATCACGATCTCGGGCACCGTCACCAACAAGAGCAGGTCGACGGTGACCGGCGGCCACGTCGGACTGCGCATGGGCCCGCTGCTCTCCACCCGCAGCGAGATCGACGACATCGGCGACCGGACCTCCTTCTCCCCCGGCACGGACGGCCCCGAGCTGAGCGGCCACACCCAGAAGATCGGCAAGCTGCAGCCGGGGGTCAGCCGTGAGTTCAGCCTGACGCTGCCCGCGAAGGACCTGAACCTCGACCGGGACGGCGTCTACCAGCTGGGCGTCTCGCTCTCCGGGCAGACCTCCGACCAGCCCTACGAGCGGGTGCTCGGCATCCGCCGGACCCTGCTGCCGTGGCAGCCCTCCGGCACCGACGGCAAGAAGACGAAGCTCACCTTCCTCTGGCCGCTGATCTCCAGCACCCGCCTCACCGGCCGCACCGAGTCGGACCAGCAGCAGACGCCCGTCTTCCCCAACGACGACCTCGCCGCGGAGCTGGCGCCCGGCGGGCGCCTCCAGCAGCTCGTCGCTCTCGGCAAGAACCTGCCGGTGACCTGGGTGATCGACCCCGATCTGCTGGCGACCGTCGAGGCCATGACCAAGCGCTACCAGGTCGCCGGCCCCGACGGGGAGGACACCCCGGGCCAGGGCCAGGCGGTCGCCAAGCAGTGGCTCGGCCAGCTCCAGGCCGCCGTGGCCGATCACCAGGTCGTCGCGCTGCCCTTCGCCGACCCCGACCTGGCCTCGCTCGCCCACCGCGGCAAGGACGTCCCCGGCACGCTCGGCCACCTCCAGTCGGCCACGGAGCTCGCCGCGACCACCGTGGACACCATCCTCCAGGTCAAGCCGCGCACCGACTTCGCCTGGCCGGTGGACGGAGCCGTCGACCCCTCCATCGTCGACGTCGCCACGTCGGCCGGCGCCCGCAACATCATCGCCCGCAGCGACAGCCTCCGGGAGCCCGACGGCTCCCCGTACGCCCCCACGGCGGCCCGGCAGATCGGCGGCGGGAACACGGCCGTCGTGGCCGACGCCCGGCTGTCCACGGCCTTCGAGGGCGACCTGACGCGGGCGGGCGACGCCTCGCTCGCGGTCCAGCGGTTCCTGGCCCAGAGCCTCATGGTCAACAAGCAGGCCCCGGAGAACGAGCGGAGCATCGTCGTCGCCCCGCAGCGCCTGCCCACCACCAGCCAGGCCCAGGCGATGGCGGCGGCACTCGGCGGCCTGTCCGACGGCCGCTGGACGCAGCCGCTCGACCTCGGGGCCGCGGCCAAGGCCAAGCCCGACCCGTCGGCCAGCCGCCACGTGCCCGGCGGCGGCGCCTACCCGGACGCGCTGCGGTCCCAGGAGCTGTCCACCGAGACGTTCACGACCATCCACACGACCCAGGCCTCCCTGGACAAGTTCAAGGTCATCCTGACCTCCCCGGAACGCGTGGTCATCCCCTTCGGGAACGCGATCATGCGCGAGATGTCCACGTCGTGGCGGGGTGACGCGGCCGGCGCGGCCGACTTCCGCGGAGAAGTCGCCTCGAACCTCACGTCCCTCACCCAGCAGGTGAAGCTCGTCGAGAAGTCCGACGCCACGCTCTCCGGACGCAGCGCGACGATCCCGGTGACGGTGAAGAACGGACTGCTCCAAGGAGTCACCGGACTGAAGCTGCGCCTGGAGTCGACCCAGCCCAACCGCC
The DNA here is from genome assembly GCF_039535865.1 of Streptomyces thioluteus. Classification (NCBI taxonomy): domain Bacteria; kingdom Bacillati; phylum Actinomycetota; class Actinomycetes; order Kitasatosporales; family Streptomycetaceae; genus Streptomyces; species Streptomyces thioluteus. Next base: position 16,939 of record NZ_BAAAXZ010000086.1, on the reverse strand, counting down.
TGAAGGTGGAGAGCGAGCAGCCGGTCAAGATCGAGGGCGGGCACAGCCAGTCGGTGAAGTTCGAGACACGGGCCTACGCCAACGGCCCGGTCAGGTTGAGGGCCCAGCTCTACACTGCCGACAACCAGCCGGTCGGTGACGCCGTGGACTTCACTGTGCATGTCACCTCCGTCACCCTTATGGTGCTGCTGGTCATCGCCGGTGGGGTGTTCCTCCTGGTCCTCGCGGGACTCCGCATCTACCTCAAGCGCAAGCGCTCGGGGAGCCGCGCACCGGCCGGGGACGGCCCCGGCAGCGATGACGAAGGCCCCTCGGGCGACGGGCCCGGCAGCGACGAGCCCGAGCGGCCGGGTGACCCGGCGGCGGACACCGGAAAGCGGAGCGGTCGGCCCTCCGGCCCGGGTGAGAAAGTGGAACGTTGACGTGTCGTGGGGCCGGTCGGCCGCGGACGGATGAGGTGGGTTAGCGATGAACGCGCCGTACGACGGTGACCGCGGCCAGGGCGCGGGCGGAGACCGGCGGGACCAGTACCCGCCGCCCCCGCCCGGTGCCCAGGAGCCGCAGCGCCCTGGCCCGTACGCCCAGGACCCGTACCTCCGCGACGCGTACGCCGCCGAGCCGTACCCCGGCCGGGCACCCGCCGGCCAGGAGCCGGCACAGGGCGCGCCGTACGGGGGCGGACCGCTCCTGCCCCCGCCCGGCCCCGTCCAGCCGCAGCAGGGCCACCAGCAGCCGTGGCCTCCCGCGCCGGAGCCCGGTGGCCCCTCGTACGCCTTCGACGACGCCGCCACGCAGGTCATCGGCGTGGACGGCCTCTCCGGCCGGGCCCCCGAGCCGCCGCAGCGCGACGCGTTCGCGCACCTCTACCGCGATCAGCAGCAGCCGTACGAGCCGCAGCGCCCGGCGGGGCAGCAGATCCCGGCGCCCGGCCAGTACAGCCCCCTTCCCACGCCGCCGCAGGTCCCGTCGGCCGAGCCCCTCTCGGAGCCCGAGCCGGAGGAGTTGCCGTCGGCGCAGGCCACGGCGCCCGCCTCGGCGAAGGGCGGGCGGGCGGCCAGCCTGCTGAAGTCCAGTGCCGTGATGGCGGCCGGGACCATGGTGTCCCGCGTCCTGGGCTTCGCCCGGAACCTCGTCATGGCCGCCGCCATCGGCGTCGGCACCCTCAACGACGGCTACCAGGTCGCCAACACCCTGCCGACGATGATCTACATCCTCGTCGGGGGCGGCGCGCTCAACGCGGTCTTCATTCCGCAGCTGGTCCGCGCCATGAAGAACGACGAGGACGGCGGCGAGGCGTACGCCAACCGCCTGCTCACGCTCGTCGTGGTGCTGATGGCCGGCGTGACCACCGTGTGCGTGCTCGGAGCGCCGCTCTTCATCAAGCTGATGATGGGCGACGCCGCCTCGGACCCGGCCAAGCTGGACGTGGCGGTGGCCTTCGCCCGCTACTGCCTGCCCACGATGTTCTTCATGGGCGTGCACGTCGTCCTCGGCCAGATCCTCAACGCACGGGGCCGGTTCGGGGCGATGATGTGGACCCCGGTCCTCAACAACATCATCATCATCGCCACGTTCGGCGCCTTCATCTGGGCCTTCGGTCCGTTCTCCACGACCGGCGTCGACTCCGGCAACCATTCCGGCGGAGGGCGTCCGACTCCTCGGCATCGGCACCCTGCTCGGTCTCGTCGTCCAGGCCCTGGCGATGCTGCCCTACCTGCGCGAGGCGGGCTTCCGGATCCGGCCGCGCTTCGACTGGCGCGGTCAGGGCCTGGGCAAGGCCATGGGCCTGGCCAAGTGGACGTTCTTCTTCGTCCTCGTCAACCAGCTCGGCATGGTCGTCGTCACCCCGACTGGCCACCAAGGCCGGTGCTCTGGCGGAGAACGCGGGCCACCAGGGCACCGGTATCACCGGCTACAACTTCGCGCTCCAGCTCTGGCAGATGCCGCAGGCCATCATCACCGTCTCCGTGATGACGGCGCGGTGCTCCCCCGGATCTCCCGGGCGGCCCACGACGGAGACGCCTCGGGCGGTCCGCGACGACCTCTCGCACGGCTGCGCACCTCGGCCGTCGCCATCGTGCCCTGTGCCTTCGCCTTCCTCGCGCTCGGCATCCCGATGGCGACGCTGATGTTCTCCGGCGGCTCCGGCGGAGGTGGGGCCACCAACATCGGGTACATCCTGATGGCGTTCGGTATCGGCCTCATTCCCTACTCCGCGCAGTATGTGATCCTCCGTGGTTTCTACGCCTACGAGGACACCCGCACCCCCTTCTACAACACGGTGATCGTCGCCGCCGTCAACGCGTCCTGCTCGGCGCTGAGCTACTACGTCCTGCCGGCCCGCTGGGCCGTGGCGGGCATGGCCGGCGTCCTACGGCCTGGGCTACGCGGTCGGCGTCGGAGTCGCCTGGCGCCGACTGCGGAACCGGCTCGGGGGAGACCTGGACGGCACGCGCGTGGTGGCGGACCTACGCCCGCCTGGCAGGCGCGTGCATCCCGGCCAGCCGTCATCGGCGGTGCCGCCTCCTACGGCATCGGGCAGGTCCTGGGCAGCGGCGTGATCGGCTCGCTCGCCGCCCTGGTGTCGGCGGTGTGCTGCTGCTCGGCGTCTTCTACGCCGCCGCAAAGCGCATGCGCGTCGAGGAACTGACCGCCATGGTCGGTATGGTCCGGGGACGCCTGGGACGCTGACCGGAGCGCAACCTTCGCCCACCGCCGCGTGTCGTGCAGGGCGACGGAGTGTGGGCACAATTGTCTTGGCCGCGGACACGGTGCAACGGACGGGGAGGCAGGAACGACGGTGGCGGAACGGAGCACGGCTGCCGTCGACGTGGCAGGCAGCAGCGCCGCCAAGGGCGGGCAAGGCCACGGCCGACGGATCGGAGGCCCGGGAAGACCCAGGAGTAACGTCGTCGGCACGCACGAGGACGACGGGCGCGCGGAGTCCGGTGAGACGCGACGCGCGCGCCCCGATGCAGCCGGCCGGAGCTGCACAGCGGTCACAAGCTCGCCGGAACGGTACCGGCCTCGAGGAGTGCGTCACCCGTCTGGAGGGATTCAGCAGCTGGCGCGCCGTCGACGAGAAGCTGCGCCGGGCCGTAGGGGTCCATCTGCTTCCCCGCCGCACCACCCCCGAGCCCGCTCGGTGCTCGCCGCCGCCCGCTCCGCGGCGCTGCTCGGCGACCCGCGCTTCGTTCAGGTCCTCGACGCGGTCGAGGAGAACGACCTCGTCTACGTCGTCCACGAGTGGCTGCCCGACGCCACGGAGCTCACCGCGGTCCTCGCGGCCGGGCCCATGGAGCCCTTCGACGCCTACCAGCTCGTGAACCAGGTGTCCCCAGGCCATGGCGGCGGCCCATCGGGAAGGGCTCGCACACCTGCGGCTGGGGCCCGGCTCCGTCCTGCGCACCGGGAGCGGCCAGTACCGCATCCGGGGCCTGGCCGTCATGGCCGCCCTGCGCGGCATCACCTCCGACTCCCCTCAGCGCACCGACACCGAGGCGATCGGTGCCCTGCTGTACGCCGCGCTCACCCAGCGCTGGCCCTACGAGGGCAACGCGCACGGTCTGGCGGGGCTGCCCAAGGGCGTCGGCCTGATCGCACCTGACCAGGTACGCGCGGGGGTCCATCGCGGGCTCTCCCAGCTGGCGATGCGAGCCCTCACGACCAAGGGCCAGGAACAGCCGTGCACCACCCCGGAGGAGCTCGCCAAGGCGGTCGCGGCCATGCCGCGCATCCGGCCGCCGGAGACGCCCTTCACCGCGGGGCCGGCCTACCACCGCCCCCAGCCCGGCGGTTACGGGCCGCAGGCGGCCCCACCCGGCCCCGGCCACCCCGCCGCCCCCCGCTGCAGAGCCGCACCGGCACGGCCATCAAGTGGATCGTCTCGTCGCTGCTCATCGCGGCGCTGGGCCTGGGGAGCTGGCAGCTCGCGGACACGCTGTTGAAGCGCATGGACAAGGACGACGACACCCACCACTCGCAGTCAACAGACGGCGAAACGCCGAAGAAGTCTCCGCCCAAGCAGATCAGGATCACGAATGTCGCGGAGTTCTCGCCACTGACCTCGCCTACCGGCGGCCGGTCGGTTCCCAATGCCGCTGACGGTGATCCCAGCACCGCCTGGACGACTGGACGCTTCGACAACTTCCCGAACTTCGGGAACCTCGGACAACGGGCCGACGGCAGCGGCATCGTCGTGGACCTCGGCAGTGTGAAGAAGATTTCCCGCGTCGAAGTGCAGATGTATGCGGGCCAGACCGTGGAAGTCCTCGCTGCGGCGCCCTCGGCATCGTCCCCGGCCTCCCTGCAGGACTTCCCTCAGCGCATGTCCAAGCTCAAGGACGAGGGCAAACGACTTCGGGTGAACCTCAACAAGCCGGTGAAGACGCGTTACGTTCTGGTTCACATCACCAAGTTGCCGCCAGAAGGGCCCAACAGCTACCGGGGCGGCATCTACGAGATCAAGGTGTTCGGCTGACGTCTTCGAGTGGATCCCGCTGCCCCTACCCAGCGGATCCCCCTCCTCTCTAAGTTGTACTCAACAGCGGGCCGCGCGCGGCACAGAGCGCTCTCGGGGCGGGGTGAGTGCAATCGGAGAAGAAGCACGGCAACGGGGGACACCGGCGGACAGCACCGACAGCGAGCTGCTCGCCCGGCACGTCGCCGGCGACCCCGACGCCTTCGGCGAGATCGTGCGGCGCCACCGGGACCGGCTCTGGGCCGTGGCCCTGCGCACCCTCGGCGACCGGGAAGAGGCCGCGGACGCCGTCCAGGACGCCCTCGTCTCCGCCTACCGCGCCGCACACACCTTCCGCGGCCAGTCCGCCGTCACCACCTGGCTGCACCGCATCACCGTGAACGCCTGCCTGGACCGGGCCCGCAAGGCGGCCGCCCGACGGACCTCGCCCCTCGTGGAGAACGAGAAGCTGGAGCACCTGCTGGAGCCCCATGAGTCCGCGGCCGAGCCCGCGGAACGCGGGGACCTCCACCGTGAGCTGCTCGGCGCCCTGGCCACGCTGCCGCCCGACCAACGGGCCGTTCTCGTGCTGGTCGACATGCAGGGGTACCCCGTGTCCGAGGCGGCCGCCGTACTGAACATTCCCGTCGGCACGGTGAAGAGCCGTTGCGCCAGAGCACGGGCCAGGCTGCTGCCGATGCTCACCCATCTGCGTCCCGAGGGCAGGGGTAGCCCTCCCGCCGAGCGGGAAAGGAACCGGTCGCAGGGGACGTCCGTCCCACCACCGGCAGGACAGAGTGACGTGGATCCAGTGAAGGGCGGAGGTGGACGAGCGTGACCTCGACGACCGGCACGGACGGGCACCCGGAGGTCGCGGAGATCTCCGCGCTCACCGAGGGGGTCCTCTCTCCCGCGCGCACCGCGGATCTGCGGGAGCACCTCGCGGACTGCGTGATCTGTGACGACGTACGCGTCTCGCTCGACGAGATCAGGGGGCCTGCTGGGCACCCTCCCGGGACCCGTCAGGATGCCGACGGACGTCGCCGGAAGGATCGACGCGGCGCTGGCGGCCGAGGCACTGCTCGACGCGACGTCCCCTCGGGCCGGGGGAAGCCGTTGTTTCACGTGAAACGGCGCCGCGGTCGGACAAGCATGTTTCACGTGAAACAGCGGACCTCGTTTCACGTGAAACAGTGACGGCCGACCGCCCCGCAGGCCGCCCCCGCGCAGCCACCGGCCCGGGACGCCGGACGGCCCCCGCCCCCGGGGCTCCCCGAAACCCGCGGGCCCGGCGCTGGACCGGGATGCTGATCGGTACCGCCTGTGCCGCCGCAGCCCTCGGGGTGGGCACCGTCCTCCTCCAGGGCGGGGACAGCGGAGGCGACAGCGCCACACCCGCCCCGGGACACCGGTCTCCGTCGGCGATCGCCGCTACCGAGCTCACCACACGCGTCCAGGACGCTCTCAAGGATGTGAGGTCCGGCGAAAGCCGGGGGATGCGGGCGCAGGACAGCACAGAGACGGTCCCCTTCCAAGCCTCCGGGAACACCGCCCCGAGCTGTGTGCAGCAGGCCATCGGCCGTCCCGAGTCGGCACTCGTCGCGCGCCAGGAGCGGTTCACCGGGACGGACACCTATCTGGTCGTCTTCGCGCACTCCGGGGACGACACGCTCGTTGACGTCTATGTCGTCGCGGCGGACTGTGTCGCCTCATCGCCCGGCATTCCGGGAAAGGTCCTGGTGAACCAGACGATCGCCCGTTCCTGAGCCGTCTCCCCGGCCGCTGCGATGCCTCTGGGGGAATGCTCGCCCCGTAGGATCCGTTGGGTGGGGTGAGACCCAGCAAGGACCAGGCAGCAGTCGGCAGAGACAAGGAAGACACCAGTGAGCGACGTCCGCAACGTGATCATCATCGGCTCCGGGCCCGCGGGCTACACGGCGGCGCTCTACACCGCCCGTGCCTCCCTCAAGCCACTGGTCTTCGAGGGCTCCGTGACCGCCGGTGGTGCGCTGATGGAAACCACCGACGTGGAGAACTTCCCGGGCTTCCGCGAGGGCATCATGGGCCCCGACCTCATGGACAACATGCGGGCCCAGGCCGAGCGGTTCGGCGCCGAGCTGATCCCCGACGACATCACGGCGGTCGACCTCAGCGAGGACATCAAGACGGTCACCGACTCCGCCGGCACCGTCCACCGTGCCAAGGCCGTCATCGTCGCCACCGGCTCCCAGCACCGGAAGCTCGGACTGCCCCGCGAGGACGAGCTGTCCGGCCGTGGCATCTCCTGGTGCGCCACCTGCGACGGCTTCTTCTTCAAGGAGAAGGACATCGTCGTGGTCGGCGGCGGCGACACCGCGATGGAGGAGGCCACCTTCCTCTCCCGCTTCGCCAAGACCGTCACCATCGTCCACCGCCGTGACGCCCTGCGCGCGAGCAAGGCCATGCAGGACCGCGCCTTCGCCGACCCGAAGATCTCCTTCGTGTGGAACAGCGAGATCGCCGAGATCCACGGTGAGAACAAGCTCACCGGGCTGACCCTGCGCGACGTCAAGACGGGCGAAACCTCCGAGCTGCCGGTCGAGGGCCTCTTCATCGCCGTCGGCCACGACCCCGCACCGAGCTCTTCAAGGGTCAGCTGGAGCTGGACGACGAGGGCTACCTCAAGGTCGAGTCCCCCTCCACCCGGACCAACCTCACGGGCGTCTTCGCCGCCGGTGACGTCGTGGACCACACCTACCGCCAGGCGATCACCGCCGCGGGCACCGGCTGCTCCGCCGCCCTGGACGCGGAGCGCTTCCTCGCCGCCCTCGGTGACGGCGTGAACGCCCGCGAGCCCGAGCAGACCGCCTGACCAACCCCCCTCCGCACAAAAAGATCCAAGGAGACCGCACAATGGCTCTCAAGGCCGTGACCGACGCGTCCTTCGACGAGGACGTCCTGAAGAGCGACAAGCCCGTCCTGCTGGAGTTCTGGGCCGAGTGGTGCGGTCCGTGCCGCCAGATCGCCCCCTCGCTCGAGGCCATCGCCGCCGAGCACGGCGACAAGCTCGAGGTCGTCAAGCTCAACATCGACGAGAACCCCACCACCGCCGCCAAGTACGGCGTCATGTCGATCCCGACCATCAACGTCTACAAGGGCGGCGAGGTCGTCAAGACCATCGTCGGCGCCAAGCCGAAGGCGGCGCTGGAGCGCGACCTGGACGAGTTCCTCGGCCAGTGACCACCCGATCGCTGTTCCACGTGAAACAGCGGCCATGAAGGAGGGGCTGTCTCCCATGGGAGACAGCCCCTCCTTCCTCCTCACAACGGCCTCAGCGCCGGTTCCTTCTGGACCGCTCCGAGCAGCCGGTCCAGGGCCAGTTCGACGTCCTCCTTCCAGGAGAGCGCCGAGCGCAGCTCCAGCCGCAACCTCGGATACCGAGGATGCTGCCGTACGGTCTTGAACCCGACTGCCAGCAGATGCTCCGCCGGCAGTACACAGGCCGGCTCCTTCCAACGGGCATCGCCAAAGGCCTCGATGGCCTTGAACCCCCGTCGGAGCACATCCTTGGCCACCGTCTGCACCATCACCCGGCCGAGCCCCTGTCCCTGGAAGCGCGGCATCAGCCAGGCGGTGGTCAGCTGCACCGCGTCCGCGGCCACCGGACTGGTGGGGAAGGCGGTGGACCGCGGCACATATGCCGGAGGTGCATAGAGCACGAAGCCGACCGGTTCGTCGTCGACATAGACGACGCGGCCGCACGAGCCCCACTCCAACAGCACTGCCGAGATCCAGGCTTCCTTCTCCAGCTCCGGACGGCCGGCTCTCAGCGCGGCCTCACTGCTGACGGGGTCCCAGCTCCCAGAAGACGCAGGCGCGACAGCGCTTCGGGAGGTCCGGGAGATTGTCCAGAGTGAGCGGTACGAGCCGACGCCCCATCGAGCCAGTTCCTCACTTCCTGCGCGTGCCGCGTTCCGGGCGGCGCTCAGGACACTGGGTTCTCTGAGCAGGCCGCCGACGAATCCGCCGATTGCCCCCAGGCCCAGCCCCGTCGCCACCCATCCGGCCCGGCTCACCGATCGCATGGCCCGCCCCTCCGTGAACTGAGACAGCGTGTCCGACGTGGTTGTGCCATACCTCAACGCATCGTATCCACCGGGCGATTGGGCCGACAGCCGACAAAGGCAAAGGGGCGGCCCGTGTTCCACGTGAAACACGAACCGCCCCGAGGGGAGCGGGAACGACGCCTACTCGACCGTGCCCTCACCGGACACGGCCTCGTCGGCGTCCTCCGAGAGCTTCTGCTCGAGCACTCCGCCCTCGCCGGGAGCGAGCGTGCCCAGAATCCGCTCCAGGTCGTCGATCGAGGCGAACTCGACGACGATCTTCCCCTTCTTCTGTCCGAGGTCCACCTTCACCCGGGTGTCGAAGCGGTCGGAGAGCCGCGACGCCAGATCGCTCAGCGCCGGGGAGACCCGGGCACCCGCCCGCGGCCCCTTGGCCTTCGTGGACTTCTTCGTCCGCGACCCCATCAGCTGGACGATCTCTTCCACCGAGCGCACGGAGAGACCCTCCGCCACGATGCGGCGGGCGAGCTTCTCCTGCTCCTCCACATCATCGACCGAGAGCAGCGCTCGACCGTGACCGGCGGAAAGCACCCCGGAGGCCAGCCGTAGCTGCACCTCCGGAGAGAGCTTCAGCAGCCGGAGGGTGTTGGAGACCTGGGAGCGCGAGCGGCCGATGCGGGTCGGCGAGCTCGTCGTGCGTACAGGAGAAGTCCTTGAGCAGCTGGTCGTAGGCCGCGGGCCTCCTCCAGCGGGTTGAGCTGGGCGCGGTGGAGGTTCTCCAGCAGGGCGTCCAGGAGGAGCTTCTCGTCCTCCGTGGCCCGGACGATGGCGGGAATCTTCTCCAGGCCGGCCCTCACGGCAGGCACGCCAGCGCCGCTCGCCCATGATGAGCTCGTAGCGCTCGGGGCCCAACTGCCGGACGACGACGGGCTGAAGGAGCCCCACCTCGCGAATCGAGGTGACCAGCTCGGCCAGGGCATCCTCGTCGAACACCTCGCGGGGCTGACGCGGGTTGGGGGTGATGGAGTCCAGGGGGAGCTCCGCGAAGTGCGCCCCGGACACCGCCCCGTCGGCCGCGGTCCGCTGTGGGCCGGGCGCCTCGGCCACGACGGAATCCGTCACCGTGGCGGTGTCCAGCGCCCTCTCGGCGACCTGCGTCGCCGCCATCCGGTCGGCGGTCAGCAGCGGCATCGCGGTGGGGGACGTCGCACCGGGTCCCATCGCGGGCGCACCGATCTCCGCCCCCTTGGGCGCCGCCGGGATCAGTGCACCGAGCCCACGGCCCAGTCCTCTACGTCGCTCGCTCACTGCAGCCCCTCCGACATGCTGTGCTGGTCATGCTGTTGCTGACGGCCCACCATATGGGCCCTCTCACCGTCGTACTGCAAGCCGACTCCCCGGAACGCGATCTCCCGGGCAGCCTCCAGATACGACAGCGCACCACTGGAGCCCGGGTCGTAGGTGAGGACCGTCTGCCCGTAGCTGGGCGCCTCGGAGATACGGACCGAGCGCGGAATGCTGGTCCTGAGCACCTCCTGGCCGAAGTGACTGCGCACCTCGTCGGCCACCTGGGAGGCAAGCCGCGTCCGCCCGTCGTACATGGTCAACAGGATCGTCGACACATGCAGCTTGGGGTTCAGATGGCCGCGCACGAGCTCGACGTTCCGTAGCAACTGCCCCAGGCCCTCCAGCGCGTAGTACTCGCACTGAATGGGGATCAGTACCTCGGCACCCGCGACCAGGGCGTTGACCGTCAGCAGGCCCAGCGAAGGCGGACAGTCGATCAGGATGTAGTCCAGCGGCTGCTCGTACGCCTTGATGGCCCGGTCCAGCCGGCTCTCGCGGGCCACGAGGGAGACGAGCTCGATCTCGGCACCGGCCAGGTCGATGGTGGCGGGGGCGCAGAAGAGGCCCTCCACGTCGCGGACGGGCTGCACCACTTCGGACAGCCGCTTCTGGTCCACCAGCACGTCGTAGATCGACGGAACCTCGGCGTGGTGGTCGATGCCCAGCGCCGTCGAGGCATTGCCCTGCGGGTCGAGGTCCACCACCAGCACCCGGTTGCCGTGCAGCGCCAGCGAGGCGGCCAGGTTCACGGTGGTCGTGGTCTTGCCGACCCCGCCCTTCTGGTTGGCGACCACCATGACCCGGGTCTGCTCCGGCCGTGGCATCTGGGCCGGGACGTCCCCTCCCGCACCGGGATGCGGCGCGGTTTCACGTGAAACGGGCCCCCCGGCACCCCCGGGAGCGGGCATCGGTTCGGAGTCGGCGGGGCGGGGACCGGGGACCGGGTCGGCCATCGGCCCCGCGATATTGGCGTCGGACCGCAAGGATTCACTCTCCTCGACATCAGGCTCGCGATGTGGAGAGCCTGCCATGTTTCCCGGGTTGCGAACCAGTGAGGCCCGCTCCCCTGTGGATGAATCCCCCGCACCTGTGGATACCGGTGACGGCTCCACGGCATCGACCGAACGGCGATCACGCGCCGCGGCCGCCCGGCCGCGGCCGATGATTCCCTGCAGCAAGGAGCGATGTTTCACGTGAAACACGATGCATGTGACGCATCGCTCCCTGGCCACGACACTCCGTGACGTATACGTCAGTCAGCTTGTATGGAGCACGCCTCGGGGGAACTGCCGGTGGATCAGCGCCGGCGCCGCGAGCGGCTCACCCGGGCCGCCTTGGCCCGCTTGGCCGCGAAGCGCACACCGCCCGGGCTCTCGCCGACCTCGACCCGCACCAGGGTGGACGGCGGGTCCACCACCCCCTCACCTACCTGGAGCACCGAGGTCCGCTCCACGCCGAGCTTGCTCAGCGCGGCCCGGGCGCCCTTGAGCTCCTCCTCGGCCGTGTCCCCCTTGAGGGCCAGCATCTCGCCGTACGGACGCAGCAGCGGCACGCCCCAGCCGGCGAGGCGGTCCAGCGGGGCCACGGCCCGCGCGGTCACCACGTGCACCGGCTGGAGCTTGCCCAGCACCTCTTCGGCACGGCCGCGGACGACCGTGACATGGTCCAGCCCGAGGAGCTCGACGACCTCGGAGAGGAACGTGGTGCGCCGCAGCAGCGGCTCCAGCAGCGTGATCTGGAGGTCGGGGCGGACCAGGGCCAGCGGGATGCCCGGAAGCCCGGCGCCCGAGCCCACGTCGCACACGGAGACGCCCTCGGGCACGGCCTCGGAAAGCACCGCGCAGTTCAGCAGGTGGCGTTCCCACAGCCGGGGAACCTCGCGGGGGCCGATCAGACCGCGCCGGACGCCCGCGTCGGCCAGCAGCTCGGCATAGCGAACGGCGTCCGGAAAGCGGTCACCGAAAACCGCCCGTGCCTCCGGGGGCGCCGGGGGGAGCTCCGCTGCCTCTTCCACGGTGAACCGTCCTTCCGTACCACGTTGTAACGACGACATCGACGACAGTCGGACTCCGCCCTCCGGAGTCCGACTGTCAGGCTGACAAGGATCGGCCCCGCCTGCGAGCAGACGGGGCCGTACCTACCGGGAAGTGGGGTCAGGTCACGCCGGCAGGACGACGACGCGACGCTGCGGCTCCTCGCCCTCGGACTCGCTGCGCAGGCCCGCCGAGGCCACCGTGTCATGGACGACCTTGCGCTCGAAAGGCGTCATGGGGTCCAGCTTGACCGGCTTGCCGCTCGTCCTGGCGTCCGCCACGGCCTGCGCGCCCAGCTTGGCGAGCTCCTCGCGCTTGCGCGCCCGGAAACCGCGATGTCGAGCATCAGACGGCTGCGGTCACCGGTCTCCCGGTTGACCGCGAGCCGAGTCAGCTCCTGGAGCGCCTCCAGCACCTCACCGTCACGGCCCACCAGCTTCTGCAGATCGCGGCTGGTCGACTCGCTGATGATCGAAACAGACGCCCGGTCGGCCTCGACGTCCATGTCGATGTCGCCGTCCAGGTCGGCGATGTCGAGCAGACCCTCGAGGGTAGTCGGCCGCGATCTCGCCCTCCTGCTCCAGGCGGGACAGCGTGTCGGTGCCCTCGGCGGCGGCCGCACTGGTCTGGTGCTGGGTGTCCGTCACGGTGGACTCCTTCATTACTTCTTGGACGAGGGGTGCTTGGGCCGCTGGGGGCCGCCCTTGCGCTGACCGGACTTGGCACCGCGGGACGAGCCTCCGCCCTGCCGCGGCTTGCCGTCCTCGGGCTCGTCGGCGCCGTTGCCGGACGAGGCCTTGGTACGGCCGCCCGGGGTCTTGTCGGGCTGGCCGGCGGCCGGACCCGTCTGGCGCTTCGACTTCGTCTGCCGCTTGGGCTGCTGGCGGGAGGCCCGCGCGGCCTCGGCGGCCTCCTTGGCCGCGATCTCGGCCGGGTCCTCCTTCAGCTTGCCCTTGGCCTTCAGGCGCTCCTGGCGCTGGGTGTAGGCGAGGCTGCCCGGAGTGGGGTTACGGCGGATGACGAACATCTGCTGGCCCATGGTCCACACGTTGGTGGTCAGCCAGTAGACGAGGACACCGACCGGGAAGTTGATGCCGAAGACGGCGAACATGATCGGGAAGACGTACATCAGCATCTTCTGCTGCTGCATGAACGGCGTCTTCACCGAGAGGTCGACGTTCTTCGTCATCAGCTGGCGCTGCGTGTAGAACTGCGACAGCGACATCAGGACGATCATGATGACCGTGACGACCCGGACGTCCGTCAGCGTGGCACCGAGGTGCTCGACCTTGCTCGCGTTGTCCATGAACTTCGCGGACAGCGGGGCGCCGAAGATGTGCGCCTTGCGCGCGCTGTCCAGCAGCGACTGGTCGATGACGCCGACCGTCTTGCCCTGCGCGATGTGGTTCAGGACCTGGTACAGCGAGATGAAGAAGGGGGACTGGGCCAGGATCGGGAGACAGCTCGAGAGCGGGTTGGTGCCCGTCTCCTTGTAGAGCTTCATCATCTCTTCGGACTGGCGCTGCCGGTCGCTCTTGTAGCGCTCCTGGATCGCCTTCATCTTCGGCTGGAGCGCCTGCATGTTCCGCGTCGCCTTGATCTGCTTCACGAAGAGCGGGATCAGGCAGATGCGGATCAGCACCACCAGCGAGACGATGGACAGGCCCCACGCCCAGCCGCTGTTCTTGTCGAACATCAGGCTGTAGAACGAGTGGAACTGGACGATGATCCAGGAAACTGCGTAATAGAGGGGACCGAGGATCGTGTCCACGAATCAGGCTCCTTGGGCGTTGGGCTGAGTCTCGGGCTGCGCGGCGGACCCCACGACGGGGTGCCCGCCCAGTCGGCTCCTCAGCCGCTGGTGCCAGACCGGACGCTTCCGGGGAGGTACGTGGTCGACGCCACCGAGCGACCACGGGTTACAGCGCAGAATGCGCCAGGCCGTCAGCGCCGTTCCTTTGATCGCGCCGTGCACCTGGATGGCCGTGTAGCCATAGTGCGAGCACGAGGGGTAGTACTTGCAGACCGGGCCCAGCAAGGGGCTGATGGTCCACTGGTACAGCTTGATCAACCACAGCAGCGGGTACTTCACCGTGCACTCCCTCCCGGGTCACGGCCGGGGTTCCGGAGGACCGAAGATTCGGTCCCCGGGGGATTGCAGCTTCGCGGCGCCCCTCCCAACAGCCGCTGCAGCGCGGTATCGAGATCGCGGGCCAGCTGACCGTGGTCCGCCTCGCCCGCGCCCGGCAGGGCTCGCACCACCACCAGGCTACCGGCGGGCAGCAGATCCAGCCGGTCACGCATCAGATGGCGCAGCCTTCGCTTGACGCGGTTGCGGACCACCGCACCGCCGACGGCCTTGCTCACGACGAAACCCGCACGCACCGGGGGAACTGTTTCCCCAGGTGGGTGCGGGTCCGTTTCACCGCTGCGGAGGTGGACGACGAGGAGCGGGCGTCCGGCCCTGCGTCCTCGGCGAACCGCGGTCGCGAAGTCCTCGCGCCGCCTCAGCCGAGACTCGGAAGGCAGCACGTCATGGACCTTGACGTCTGGCTGATCAGGCCGACAGGCGGGCGCGACCCTTGCCACGGCGGGACGCGAGGATCGCGCGGCCGGCACGGGTGCGCATGCGCAGGCGGAAGCCGTGGGTCTTCGCGCGACGGCGGTTGTTCGGCTGGAAGGTGCGCTTGCTCACTCGGGGACTCCATGAATCGTGTGATGGCGGGACATCGCCGGCTGTCACCGTGCGCCCACGAGAAGCTCTCAAGTACGCAAGGCACCGCTTCACAGTCGCGCTCCGCAGGAAGGGAGCGTTACCTTTGCCCATCGGAGGCAGGCGGCAGCAGCCATCGACAACTCGACCTGGTCACGGTACGCGGCATTACGCCATCCGGTCAAACCGGGAGCGCACCAGGGATACACCGTAGCCTCCCGCAGGCCCGGGAGCCGCCAACCGTGCCCGAGTGGGGCGCCACGCCCGTCGCATGGCACATTTGTACACACCCTGTGGACAACGACTTGAACCACCCGCCGCGGCCTGACTACCGTGGCTGAACTCCGAATACTTCCCGCCCGTCCCGAGAACCACACATTCGTGGGATTCAAAGGGCGCCCCCGCTGACCGAGAGAGCGTGCCCTGTGGCTGACCTGCCTGCCGATCTTGCCGCAGTGTGGCCGCGCGTGCTGGAGCAGCTCCTGGGCGAGGGCAGAGTCGAGAGCAAGGACGAGCACTGGATCAAGCGGTGCCAGCCGCTCGCCCTGGTCGCCGACACGGCCCTGCTCGCCGTCCCCAACGAGTTCGCCAAGGGCGTACTGGAGGGCCGGCTGGCCCCGGTCGTCAGCGAGGTGCTCAGCCGTGAGTGCGGACGGCCCATCCGGATCGCGATCACCGTCGACAACTCCGTCGGCGAGCCCGCGACGCCCGAACGGCCCGCGCCCGACGAGCGCCCCCACGGGGTCCCGGCCCGCGAGGCGTACGACGGCTACGACGACCGCGGCGGCTACGGCCGCCCCCAGGCCGACGACCTGCCGTCGGTCCGCCCCGCCTACCCCGACTACCAGCAGCCCCGCACGGACCCGGGGGCCTGGCCGCGGCACGCGGCCCCGCCCGCCGCGGACCGCGGGGACTACGGCTGGCAGCAGCCCCGGCTCGGCTTCGGCGAGGCCGGCCGCGACCCGTACGCCTCTCCGCAGCACGCTCCCAACGGTTACGAACCGCCGCAGCGGGACGCCGGCGGCTACCGCCCGCCCGCCCCGGAGCGGCCCTACGAGCAGCAGCGCGAGCTGCCCGACACCCGCGGCGGCCAGGACGGGCGCGGCGGGCCCGGCACGGGCGGCGGTCCGGTCGGCGGCAAGTCCTCCTCGGCGTCGGGCCCGGCGGAACCGACCGCCCGGCTGAACCCGAAGTACCTCTTCGACACCTTCGTCATCGGCGCGTCCAACCGGTTCGCGCACGCCGCCGCGGTGGCGGTGGCCGAGGCGCCGGCCAAGGCGTACAACCCCCTGTTCATCTACGGGGGAGTCGGGCCTCGGCAAGACCCATCTGCTGCACGCGAGTCGGCCACTACGCGCGGAGCCTGTACCCGGGCACGCGGGTGCGCTACGTGAGCTCCGAGGAGTTCACCAACGAGTTCATCAATTCCATCCGCGACGCAAGGCGGACGCGTTCGCAAGCGCTACACGCGCAGACATGGACATCCTGTTGGTCGACTGGCGACGGCGTCCTGGCTCACCCACCCGCCTCTACCCTGGTGCTACTGACGCGGCGACCAAGTCGCTGACGCACCGACGCCGGCTGGCTCGCTGTGCGCAAGAGTGTACGAACTGGTGCGCTACGTGCGCAACATCCCCCATCGAACGCGTGCAGCTCTGACGGTGCCCAGCCACCCGTACCCGTGAGCAACGCGGACCGCGACGAGCTGGATGCAGCCCGGGACGCGGACCAGCTCTTCTGAGCTCGCTGCGCCATCGAGGTGGATCCGGCGGTGGCGTGACCGGTCCACGCATCCGCCGGCGGACGGCAACGTCCGGCTGCGGACGCCCGGAGTACAGGAAGGCCTCGGAAAGCCCGGAAAGCCGCGTACCGCCAGTCCGACACTCCGCGTGGCACCCAGACCGCATCCCCACACCTACGAGCACCACGCCGCCGGCGGATCTGCGGCTGACCGCGCGGGGTACGAACGGTACTTTTCGTTCCGTCTACCTCTCGGTGAGCACTGGTGTGAATGAGCAGTACGGATATGCCCGGTTGTAAGGAAGTGCGACATTTAGGCACGACGTCGCGCGGAGCCGACTGAGAACTGGCGCGTAGTGTGAGCGGTCGGTGCGCACGGCGGGGTGACGCGCACTGAATAGACGACATGACCGAGGCGCCGCGGATACAGGCTGCGCGTGCACCGACGGAGGATTCGAGCGACCGGACGCGGCAAAGCTCGTGGAGCGAGTGGGATCGACGCCCGCCGACCAGTGGGCTATCGACCCAGACCGGCAGCTACGAGCTGCGCCTGGAGCCCCTCCTCCGGTACCCCCTCGCATCCTCCCTCCGGTTCCGGGCG